>JBHICL010000476.1:0-3071 GCA_046759605.1 Alphaproteobacteria bacterium
TTTCAATTCGTTGAGGATCTTCTCCGCCTCGCGCAGCGAATACAGATCTTCGAGCTTCTCGCTGACCGTACGCAGATACACGGTGTTCAGTTCCGATGCCTTTCGCAGCTCGAAGACGTCTTGCTGAATATGGGCCGCTCTATTGCGTAGCCTGTTCAATCCTCTGGCTACATTTTCGGTCCGAAACAAGACGTAAAGCAGAATGACCAGGTTCAGGGCGCTTATCGCCAAACAACCGTAGAGAACTTGCGCCTGGTCCATATAGGCCTCCCTGGGCCGAGCCTCACTGGGGTTGGCGACGGCCTTTCGAGCGCCCGGGATGCGACCTCATCTTACCGTGCGGGCGATCCTTAGGGAACAGAGGGCGCGAACCGCGGGACCGCCGCCTCCTCGCAATTCCCGCCGGTGCAGCAGCACGTGCGCCTCATCGACGCGGTGGCACGCTCACGGCTACCATATCCCATCATTGGAGAAAGCCCGGCCGATACGTTGTCCTGGGATCGGGAGAAGCCATGAGACGTCTTCTAGCGGTCTTTTTCGTGACCATCGTCCTCGTGGGCTGCACGGGCCCGTCGGTGACCACTCGGCGCGTGTCGGACGTTGACTACGACAATCGCGTCCTTCGCCTGGCGAATGGTCTGACCATCTGGGTTCCACGCGGTGTCGAGGTTTCCGGTGGCTTGCGCTTCGAAGACATCGGTCGCGGCTCGGAGGTGCGCGTGTCCTACCGGAACGTGGACGGGCGCCTCGTGGCCACCGAGGTCTTTCTCACCAGGCCGACGGTCTTTCGGCGGCGTTTCCGGCTGTAAGGGGCGGTATCTGGCCAACGAGCCGGAAACTCCTACCGGCCCGAGAGGGTTCCACCGTTTCGCGGCCTGGCGCTGAGTGTCCTTTCGATAGTCTGACGACAGTACGTCCGCGCGAGCGACGCTGGTCCGGATGTGCGCCACAATGCGATCCGCAAGTGAGTCTCGGCCCCATTCTTGGTGAGCTCCCGAATGGGGCCTTTCTTGGGAGGAATCGGCGCACTTGGGCGTGGACAACCCTTGTGCGTAGACCCAACCAACCCTGGCCCACGCAAAGTGGGCCACTTTTTTGCGCCCGCCTTACCTTCTTCCTGCAAACACCACGACGATGGACGCGTGCGACGCATTCCCGCGCGGCTGGGCATAGATCCGTTCGAGCATGCCCGCCAGGGTCATCCGGAGCCTGTTCGTCGCCTGATCGCGCCTACGCGCCCCTGCGACGCTCCACGCGACCTACATGGCAACCCGCTATCAGGTCGTATGGGGTGACTAGAGGCGCTCCACGATTATGCGCCCCCGGCCCCGTCGGATCTGGTATCCGCCGCCGCGGGGGAACCGAAGCTTGTCGATAACGCGGGTCAGCGCATCCTCGATGACGGCAACGTTCGGATCGATGGCTTCCGTGCCGCCCGCTTGCTTCTGCTCCCACCATTTCACGAACGCCGCATCGCCAATATCCGGTCCAACCGACTTGCGCAGGGCGTTCAGCTTACGTCGCTCGCCTTTTGTCAGTTGCTTCTCGTCGATAACGTACTTCGCCTTGGCCATTTTCCCCCTCTTTGTTTCCTAGGCATGGCTGAGCCAAGCCTCATGGTTGATCCACAACTCCGTTCGGATTTCTCCAAGTCTATGTCGGTGCAGCCTCGACGCACGCCGTCGTATCAGTGAACTTCTGACTGGTTGCGATTTTCCCATTCTCGACAGTGAACACGTATGCTCAGTCCGTCTTACAGCTCTTACCCGTAGTTTTGAACGTGCTCTCTTCGTGTCCGCGCACAGCCACTTTATCGCCTTGCACTATGAATTCGCGCGGCTCGAAATTCGATATCACCGCGTTCTTCAGTGTACCGCATCCAGTGGCAATTGACAGTATAAGCATTGCGCGAACTTCCTGCGTGCGACTGGCACGCATGCCTTCCAAATTTCTTAGAGCTTGGCGAGAAAACAACGGTGTCTCTTCGGGAAGTAGTGGAGCCCGACGACGTCTGGCGGTATGATCTCCGCCATGATTGGCCTACTTGCCAGACTGACGATCCGACTAGCGATCCTGGCGGTTCCGGCGATAACGGTGGCCGTTGCCAGCTCGCGGCGCGCGAAGCAGCGCCGAGCCAGCCTGGAGCGCGACCGGTAAAGCGCGCGACGGACTGGATGTCGTCCGGCGCAGGCCGGGCATGAGTTGGTATGGCTTCTCGGTTTGGCGCGGTCCGGGGGATGGCGGGCCGCAAGCAGCGTGGCAGGAATGCGGGAAATCCTTAGCGACATCTTCACCTGGCCGTGGTTCTCCCAACCCCACGGCTATAACTTCAACGGGCACCTCATTCGTCACGCTGAAGGCAATCTTTGTATCGACCCCGTCGAGCCAGACGACGAGGTACTCGACGAAATCACCCGCCTTGGGGTCACCCACATTCTTCTGACCAACCGCAACCACTCGCGAGCAGCCAATGCTGTGCGTGAGCGAACGAAAGCGCGAACGGTCATTCACCCGGACGATGCCGCTCACGCTCGCAGCCAGGGCACCGAGCTGGACGACGAACTGCGCGTTGGCGAGAGGATCGGCCCGCTGGTCGTGATCGGCGCCCCCGGTAAATCGCCCGGCGAGGTTGCTTTTCACTGGCAAGAGCGACGGCTTCTGATCGTCGGGGACGCTGTAATCGGCCACCCGCCCGGCCGGTGTGGTCTGCTCCGTGAAGCGGTCATGGACGACCCGCTACAACTGAGGGAGAGCGTGCGCAAGCTACTTGAGCTCGACTTCGACATACTCCTCGTGGGCGACGGCGACCCCATTCTCCAGGAGGCCAAAGCAAGGCTTAAGGAGCTGGTCGAGACCTTCGCGAAATGAGCCACCAGGGCCCCGTGACGACAGGATAGAGGTCTTTCAATGCCCCAGCCGACCTTGCCCTTGATCGCGGAAGCGGACGAGCTCGAGGGTCTTTTGGGACGTCGCGACCTGCTCGTCGTCGATCTCAGCGATCAACCGACCCACGTGGCGTACCACGTGCCCGGCGCGGTCTCTTTGGCGTACCCGGCGATCATAAAGGCGCG
>JBHICL010000477.1:0-3059 GCA_046759605.1 Alphaproteobacteria bacterium
TCGGATCAGAGGCGGATCATAGTCCACCGCGCCGGAAACTTCGATCAGTCACTGATCAGGACCTACACGAACCTGGACCGACAATGCCCCTGCGGCAGGATAAGGGTGCACCGGGCGGGCATCCCCGACAACTCGCTCATCAGGGTCATCCGATAGCGGGCGTGTGGCGAGCGTCGCCGTCTGACACATATCCGGACTTGGAAGACGCGGGCTCGCGAAAACGAGGACCGCGTCTTTCGATCCGGGCCACACTTATCCAACACCTCGGCGGTTGTAGGGAAAACTCCTAGAGGACCGCTGGTTCGCCCTGACTTACCGGCGCCGAGATAGCCGCCTACAGTTCGAGCACGGGCCGGAATGACCAGGCAGTTCGCGCCGCCATGGGCAGGATTCCGGGAACGCACATGGACTAAGGGCGGTTTGGGAGAGGTCATGACCAGGTCGATCCTGGCGGCCGGCCTGGCCGCGGTGCCGACGGTGGCGGCGGTGACGGTCGCGGCCTTGCTCCAGGAGGGCCCGGGCCCGTTCGGTCGCCAGGCATTCGCGCAGACGGCGCCAAGCGCCGCATATGTTGGCCGCGAGACCTGCGCCGCCTGTCACCAGGACAAGCACGACGCGTGGCTCGATTCGCACCACGACCTGGCGATGCAGAATGCGTCCAAGGACACGGTGCTGGGTGACTTCGACGACGCCAGTGCCACCCACTTCGGCATAACCAGCCGCTTCACCAACCGCGACGGCAGGTTCTTCGTGGAGACGGAAGGACCGACGGGCGGGATCGAGGAATACGAGGTCGCCTTCGTGTTCGGCGTCGATCCCGTCCAGCAATATCTGATCCCCTTCCCGGGTGGCCGCTTCCAGGCCTTGCGCGTGGCCTGGGACAGCCGGCCGGGGGAAGAGGGCGGCCAGCGATGGATCCATCTGGACGAAGGTGACCGCGTGCCACCCGGCGATCCGCTGCACTGGACGGGGCGGGATTACACCTGGAACTACATGTGCGCCGACTGCCACTCGACGAACGTGGTGCGTGCCTACGACCTCGGGACCGACACCTACGAGACGACGTACTCGGAAATCGACGTTTCCTGCGAGGCCTGCCACGGACCAGGCTCACGACACGTCGGCTGGGCCCATGGAGGCAGCTCGGCGGGCGACGACAAGGGGTTCGCGGTTCGCTTCGATGCGCCGAGGGAATGGGTGATGGACCCGGAGACCGGGATCGCCGCGCTCGCCGGGACGCGGCCCTCCGATACCGAGATCCAGGTGTGCGCGCGATGCCACAGCCGCCGCGCGACGCTCGCCGACGGACACGAGCCCGGACAGCCCCTTCTCGACGCCTACCGCCTGAGCCTGCTGAGAGGCGATCTCTACCACGCGGATGGTCAGATCCTGGACGAGGTGTTCGTTCACGGATCCTTCCTGCAAAGCAGGATGCACGCCGCCGGCGTTCGGTGCACCGATTGCCACGACCCCCATAGCCTCGCGCTGAGAGCGCCGGGCAACGCAGTGTGCGCCCGGTGCCACCTACCCGCCAGGTTCGATACGCCGGACCACCACTTTCATCCGGCGGGCACGGCCGGCGCCGAGTGCGTGAGCTGCCACATGCCGGCGCGGAACTATCTGGTGGTCGATGCGCGGCGGGACCACAGCTTCCGTGTTCCGCGACCCCATTTGAGTGTGCGGCTGGGCACGCCGAACGCCTGCACCCGGTGTCACACGGACGAATCGGACGACTGGGCGGCATCCGCCGTCGAGCGCTGGTACGACGCGGCGCCCAAGCCCCACTACGCCACCGCGATTCACGCCGGCCGCAACGGCCTTCCCGGCGCGGAAAGCGCGCTCCTCGGCGTGGCTGGCGACGACCGCGCGCCCGGGATCGTCCGGGGAACGGCCCTCGCGCTCATGCAGAGCTACCTCGGCCCCCGGAATCTTCGGACCGTCGCCAATGCGTCCAACGATCCCGACCCCCTGGTCCGCCTGGGCGCCCTGGCGGCGCTCGGGGCGGCACCGCCCGAGGCGCGGGCGGGGTTGGTCGCACAGCTGTTGCGCGATCCCGTGCGTGCGGTCCGTGTGGAGGCGGCGCGGGTCATGGCTCCGGTCCCGGTCCAACGCCTCTCGCCGGACGTCCGGGCAAGCCTGAACGAAGCAAGCGAAGAGTTCATGGCGGCGCAGATGGCATCGGCCGAGCGGCCCAGCGCGCATCTCAACCTCGGCAACTTTCATGGCGAACGCGGTCAGCTTCTTGAGGCGGAGGCGGCGTACCGCACCGCTCTGCGCATCGAACCGCGGTTTACGCCGGCGATGCTGAACTTCGCCGACCTTCTTCGCGCGCAAGGCCGGGACAACGAAGGCGAACGGATACTCCGCGAAGCGGCGTCGGTTGATCCCGAGAACGGCGACGTGCAGCACGCGTTGGGACTGCTTCTCGTCCGGCAACGGCGGCTATCGGAGGCGCTGGAACCGCTCGCGCAGGCGACGGAACTCGAGCCGGAAAACGCGCGTTACGCCTATGTCCATGGAGTTGCGCTTGACAACTTCGGCGACCGTGATGGCGCCATAACGGCGCTTGCCGCGGCGCACGAACGACACCCCGGCAATCGGAATATTCTCGAGGCGCTGGTCGATTTTGCGAGCGAGGCCGGACAGCTCGAAGCGGCGAGGATATATGCCGAAAGGCTTGTCGAGCTCGACCCTCGCGACCGTCGGGCCCGGGAACTCTTGCGCGCCGTCGAGGTCATAATGCGAAGACCTTGACGGAAATCAACGTGGTGAGAGCAAAAACAGAATAGAGCAAGTTTTCATGAGAGGCACGATCGTTACGGCAAGACGGGGAACAGTACGGAGGGTGCGACGATGAGGAAACGAGCGTTTGCAAGCTTTACCGCGATCCTCTTCGGCATGAGCGTAGTCGGTGCCATACCGACGCAAAGCCTCGCCCAACAGGCGCCCTATGTCTATCCGGCCGAGGGGCAAACCCCGGAACAGCAGGCACAGGACGAATACCAGTGCTACCAATGGGCGCGGGGCCAGACGGGGTATGACCCGACCCAGCCGCAGGC
>JBHICL010000478.1:0-3054 GCA_046759605.1 Alphaproteobacteria bacterium
GCCGCCGTGTGGGCGAGGTGATCGAGGATGCGCCGAACGAGGTGGGGTGCGGTGAAAGGATAGGAAATTCTATTTGCTGACGACTGATAGGGAACGCTCACGGAAGGCCGCAGAGCGAACCCTGCGAGAACGGCGCACCGGTGGCTGCGTGGATGACGGGCGGCGGGGTCCTTCGACGGCGCTCAGGGGCGGCAGGCGGGCGCTCGCGTAGGCTGGCGGGGCGGTCGTGGACGTCGAGCGGGCCGTGCAGACGCACGGCGACGGGCCCGACGACGTCAGCATCCGGCGGAAGAGGTCAGCGCGCGGCCGTGTCGCCGCGCGGTGGGGCGCGTGACGAGGCCGCCGTGTGGGCGAGGTGATCGAGGATGCGCCGAACGAGGTGGGGTGCGGTGATAACGCTGACGATGCGCATCGTGGCGCCACATCGGGGGCAGGTCAACGGGTCGATCTGGTAGACCCGGTGGATCAACGCAGCCCAGCGTTTCCGCACGGCCGGCCGCCGAGGCCGCGCGGTGGCGGCGTCACGGGTGGGACGGTGGCGGGCCCCGGCGCGCGCCCGATTGGCATAGGCGCCGCAATAATGGACAAGATGAGCGCGGGGCTGGGGGATCTGCGTGATCACGCGGGCCACGAACTCCAGCGGGTCCATCACGGCGGCGGTCGCGCGGTCATGTCCGGGCTTCGGCACGTAGCGGACCTCGTTCGAGTCGGCGAGCAGGTGCAGCCGCGCCAAGCACACTGGGGGACGGAGAAGATAGCACGCCAGGCGGTGGAGGCCCTCGGTGTCCTGCGGATACACGGTCGTGTGATTGTGGACAGCGAAGCCGCTGTGGCGCCATGACAGGAGGAGGTCGATGCGCTCGTCGCCGAGCAGGCCCCGCTGTTGCAGCAGATGGAGGACCTTGTGCCGGAAGAGGAGTTCCGCCTGTTGGGGATCGACGTACGGGAGCGGGGTCCACTCCCCCCCGTCGTGCCACACGCCCCGCGACACGATCGCATGGATATGTGGATGCCAGTGGAGGGCCGCGCCGACCGTTTGGATGACCGTGACCATCCCGGGCCGCGCCGCGGGGATGTCGACGGCGGCGGCCATCATCTCGCGCACGGTGTCGTAGGCGCACCGTGCCAAGTCCGTCAACAGCGCGCGGTGGTGGAGAAAGTACAGGCGGAGCATCTTCGGGATGGAAAAGACCCACTGTGCGTGCGACACGTCGGCGAGGATGCGGTGGTGGAGCAGCTCGGAGAAGATGGTGGCGCGTTTGGCGCCACAGGACGGACACAACCCTCGACACTTGCACGACAGCGCGACCAGATACTCGGTGGGACATGTCGGGCACCGCACCCGGGCGAACCCGTTGGCGAAGATGCCGCAGTCGAGATACTTGGCCACGGCCCCATCGGTGAGGCCCCGCCAATAGCCGGAGCGCGGCTCGAAGCGTTCCTCCCAGTGGAGCTTGACGGTCTCATAATGCGCGTCGAGGAGTTGATACAGTGGCGTGGCGCGCGGATTGCGCGCGCGGTACCGGGGGGGCGAGGCGGTCGCGGCAGCGCGGACCGGCGCGGGCGGCCCTGCGGCGGAGCACATGCGTCCGGTCGGGAGCGAAGCGAATGCCAGCCGCCACGGTGGGTCACCAGGGCGCTCGAAGCGATAGACACCGTGAGGGTTCCGGGCGCCGCCACCTGCTGCGCGAAGACCGATGTCCCACCATCGTCGTCAACCAGCGTTGACACCGCCCCACCATCGTGGGGCAGCGCATGCGGGACGCGACGCTCGGGCCCGGGTCCATTCAGCCGCCAAGATCGAAGGGGATTCGTAGATACGCGATGTCCAGAACTCGTCACCTGACAGCGCCTCGATAATCTGCTTGGCAATCGGCAGCGCGTCTTCGATCGGGAGCCCCGGCCAGTTAATGATCGGCCGCCTTCGCGAGCAGCGGGTCGGAGACCGGAAGGACCGGGAACGCGTGCAGGAACGAGACGTAGCAGAAAGCGAAGAGGCCGAGCACCCCGGCGGTGATCAGGATCTCGAGGATCCCCAGCGGCACCCCGTCGCCCTGCCAGAGTGACGGCGAGACCAGGATGAACCGCTCGAGCCACATGCCGACGAGCACGACGCTGGCGATCGTCAGCAGCCCCCGCGGATGCATCTTGATCGCGCGGCTGAGCAGCACCACGAACGGCACGACGAACGCCATCGCGAAAACGGTCCATGCCAGCGGTGCCCAGGCGCCGTCCATCCGGTGGGCGATGAACTCGGTCTCCTCCGGCAGGTCGCCGTACCAGATCACCAGATACTGCGACCAGAACATGTAGGCCCAGAGAATACAGAAGCCGAACAACAGCTTCCCGACGTCGTGGAGCTGATGGTGACCCACATACTCCTGGATGCCGAGCCGGTCGCGACCCCACGACGCGACGACCGCCAGCAACGCCAGCCCGGCGAACAGGTTCCCGATGAAGTAGTAGCCGCCCATCAGCGTCGAGAACCAGCGCGGGTCGAGCGACATGACGAAGTCGAAGGCGACGAGCGTGAACACCCAGCCGTAGGCGATCAGCACGGCGGGCGCCAGCCGGCCCTGCCACTCCTGGCTCGTAGCGCGTTCCGCCTCGAGGCCTTGCCAGCCGCGGATGAGCCGCGCGGCGAGGCCGGCCGCCGGGCGCCCGCCCGATTCGTGCAGGATGCCGATGTCGGGACGCAGCGACTGGTAGACGTACGACAGACTGAGTCCGCCGAGGAGCAGAAACGCCACCACCTGGCGGGTGACGAAGAACGGGATGTTCAGCCAGGGCGTCTTGGCCGCGACCGGCTCGCGGACCCACGGCGCCAACGCCGAGACGCCGACGAGCAGCACGATCAGCAAACCGAACGCGACCGGCAGGAACGCGGCGGTCGCCTCGGCCGTCCGCTTCAGCGACCTGCCCCAGCCGGCGGACGTCGCTTGCACGAGCGCCGAGAAGACGACCCCCGCCTGCGCGAGCCCCGCGAAGAAGAGGAAGTTCACCAGCAACGCTTGCCAGGCGCGCGTGCCGTCCCCGAGAACGACCCCGTACAGA
>JBHICL010000479.1:0-3051 GCA_046759605.1 Alphaproteobacteria bacterium
CATTCGCGAGGTCGCGAGGCGTTCCGGGTCGATGTCATGGAGCGCAAGCGCGCAATCCGCCAGCGGCTCGTTCAGGAGAACGTCGCCCACGATATTCTTGAGAAAAACCGTGCTTCCGGCGCCGATGATCGAGATGCGGGTCAGAACGTCCCCCGATTTGGCCGTGCTTCGAACCGACCTTACCGATCACCCGTTGGTTTGCAAATTGCTTCGCGGCGACAGCAATCACAAAACCATTCCGCAACGTCGAGCAGCGTCGCACGTTGCGGCTCGACCGCTTGGCGGCTTATCCTGTTCAGGAGTCTTTCCCGATAGAAGCGCTTATCACCGGCCCGCAATGAGCAGGCCGATTTGTCGCAACGGTGCTTTGATATGCGCACGCGAAGAAGGACCGAGTCTGTAAATCCCAGTGGCGCCAATGGGCTCGACTTGAGCCTCGGTGGCGACAACACTCTGCTGCTGACACTGACCGGTAGCTGGCGGGCCCAGGACCGCGTTCCGTCCTCGGCGGATGTCGAGACACGACTCGGAACCGAAGAGGTCCGAAAGATCGCGTTCAACACCGAAGCGCTTGGGGATTGGGACAGCGGCCTCCTGACTTTTCTCGTCAAGCTCCAGGACATCTGTAAGCAAAAAGGGGTCGAGCTCGAGGTCGACTCGCTTCCCGACGGCGCCAGGCGCCTTCTCAAGCTCGCAACGGCTGTGCCGGAGCGCGAGGGCGCGCGTCGAGAGGCACGACGCGTTCCATTCCTGGTTCGGATCGGAAAAGGCACGATCGCCGCCTTTAGCGGCTACGGCGAGATGCTCGGCTTTATCGGCGAGTCGGTCTCCGCGGGGGCTCGATTGCTGCTCGGCAGGGCGCGTTTCCGTCGGGCAGACCTGGGCCTTCTGCTCCAGGACGCCGGCGCCCAGGCCCTGCCCATCGTCAGCCTCATAAGCTTCCTGGTCGGCGTGATCCTTGCTTTCCTTGGCGCGGTTCAATTAGCGCTGTTCGGCGCTCAGATATTCGTCGCCAATCTCGTCGGGATCGGCATGGTGAGGGAGCTCGGGCCGATCATGGCGGCGATCATCCTGGCGGGAAGGACGGGCGCGGCCTACGCCGCTCAGCTCGGAACGATGCAGGTGAACGAAGAGATCGATGCGTTGAGGACTCTCGGTATTTCTCCCATCGATTTTCTCGTTCTGCCACGCATGATAGCGCTCGTGCTGATGATGCCGCTTCTGGTCCTCTACGCCAATGTGCTGGGCATGATTGGCGGCGGCCTTATCGGCGTCTTCATGCTGGGCCTGTCGGGCACCGAGTATTTCAATCAGACGCGCGAGGCGGTGTCGCTCACGGATATCGGAGGTGGCTTGTTCAAAGCCCTCGTCTTCGGTGTTCTGGTGGCGATCGCCGGCTGTCTTCGTGGAATGCAGTGTGGCCGGAGCGCGTCCGCGGTCGGCGTTGCAGCCACGTCGGCCGTGGTCACGGGTATCCTGTTTATTATCCTTTCGGACGCGGTGCTGACGGTCATTTACAACGTTCTCGGCATCTAGAAGCGGTTCCGAAGCTTAGGCAACCTCAGTGGAGGCAAGCGATGGGAGCGAAAGCCAATCCGAAACTGATCGGCGCATTCGTTGTTGGCGCGATCGTTCTGCTGGTCGTCGGCGTGCTCGTCTTCGGGAGCGGCCGGTTCTTCCAGGAAAGGAATGTTGTCGTCGCCGTGTTCGAAGGCTCGATCAAGGGATTGAACGTGGGCGCTCCGGCAACCTATCGGGGCGTCAAGATCGGAACCGTTTCCGGTATTCGCGCACTCTTCGACCATAGTGATCAGACCATACAGATACCGGTCTTCATCACGATCGAGCCCGATCGATTCGGCGAGCTCAATTTCGACCCATCGCAGCCGGTGCAACCTTACGAAGAGGAACTTGCGTTCCTGGTCGATCGCGGGCTCAGGGCCAGGCTCGAGACCCAAAGCCTGGTGACGGGCCTTCTTGCCGTTACGTTCGAATTCCTTCCGGACACGGAGCCGATATTCCGCAGCAAGATCACGGACGTGCCCGAGGTCCCGACCGTCAAATCGGCCCTGGAGGAGGTTCAGGCGACCGTCAGCGACGTCGCGGCGAGCGCGCCCGAGCTGATGGCGAACGCGAATCAGGTACTCACCCAGCTCTCGGAGCTGCTCGGGGGCGAGAACAAGGCCAATATCGAAGCAACACTTCAGAACCTTACGAATTTCACGGACTCCCTGGCGTCGAAGTCCGACGAAGTCGTCGGGGACGCGGCAGGAACGATGGCCAATCTGCGTGACGCTACCGGTAAGCTGCAGGAGCTGTTCGACCGTGGCGGGCGCGCGGCGGATGCGATCGAACGGGTCGCCGATTCGGTCGACGGGTTGATCGAACGCGACACCGAAAACCTGGGGGCCGCGGTCACCAATGTCGAAGCGGCGGCAGGCTCCGTCGGCGCCATGGCCGACGAGATCCAGGGACTGGTCGCGGAGAACCGCGAGGGCGTGAAGGACTTCTCGGAGAACACACTGTTCGAGCTGTCGGGCCTGCTGGTTGACACCCAGACGCTCGTGAACACTTTGAATCGCGTCGCCGAGGACATCGAGCGCGACCCGGCCAGGTTCTTTTTTGGCGACCAGCAGGCGGGCGTTGGGAGAGGGAATTGATATGCAAGCACCACACGAGTGGCAGTCGCGCCGCCGGTTCCTGCGTTGCGTGGCGGCGATGCCGGTCGCCGGTTTCGTGGCCGGATGCGTGGAGCTTCCCGGTCAGGCGCCGCCGCCCCGGCAGTTCCGTCTCACGCCCAAGAGCACGTTCCCCGAAACCATGCCCAGCGTCGATTGGGCGCTGGTGGTCGAGGAGCCCGATACCCAGGTCGGCCTGGACAGGGCCCGGATCGCGATACTGCGCCGCGGGACCGAGCTCGATTACTACGCCGATGTCGCGTGGGAGGCGCGGGCGCCGGCCATGGTGCAGCGCCTCATGATCGAGTCGTTCAAGAACTCGAACAAGATCGAAGTGGTCGGGAACGAGCGTCTTCGGGTCAGGCCGGACTTC
>JBHICL010000480.1:0-3049 GCA_046759605.1 Alphaproteobacteria bacterium
CAATCGACACACGCCTGTTCTGCCGCCCCTTCTTTTCTATCTTGCGGACGACGACGGAGCCGATTTCGCTCGTTCGCGCCACGTGGGTGCCACCGCACGGTTGCAGGTCCAGTCCGTCGATGTCGATGACGCGGACGCGGCCCGTGCCCATCGGCGGCTTCACGCTCATGGTCTTCACCAGCTCCGGCTTGGCCTGAAGCTCGTCGTCCGTGATCCAGCGCACCGAAACCGGGTGGTCGGCCTCGACCAGCTCGTTGAGCCGGCCGGTGATCTCGTCCTTGTCGAGGCCCGCCTCGGGGATGTCGAAGTCCAGCCTGCCCTTGCCGTCGCCGACCTGGCCGCCGGTCACCGGATAGGGCAGCACGGCGGACAGGAGATGAAGGCACGTGTGGATGCGCATGAGCCGGTGTCGGCGCTCCCAGTCGATCTCCGCCATGACCTTGCTGCCCGGCGCGAGCGATCCGGGATCGCCTTCGGCGGGGACGTGCACGATTTCGCCCGGCTGCTCACCCTTCACGGTCGTGGCGATGGCTACCGTGGCGCCGTCCGTTGTCCGCAAGACGCCCGTGTCGCCCGGTTGTCCCCCGCCCGTCGGGTAGAAAACGGTTCGGTCGAGGACGACCCCGCCGCGATCGTTGATCGCGAGGACCTCGGCTTCGCATGATCTTGCGTAAGTATCGGCGTAAAACACTGGGTCGGTGGCCATCGGGCGCTCCTAGAGCCAGTCGGGGCAAGGCAGGCCCTTCTCCTTGAGAAAGGTCGGGTTGAACAGCTTCGAGGTGTAGCGCGTGCCGTAGTCGCATAGCACGGTGACGATAGTGTGGCCCGGTCCCATCTCGCGGGCGAGGCGAACGGCGCCGGCGAGATTGATGCCGGTGGACGCGCCCATCACCAGGCCTTCATGCTCGACGAGATCGAATACGTAGGGCAACGCTTCCTCGTCCGTGATCTGGTACGGAACGTCGATTGTGACGCCGTTGAGGTTGGCGGTGACGCGGGCCTGTCCGATGCCTTCCGTGATCGACGTGCCCTCGGCTTTCAGCTCACCGTGCTTGTAGTAATGATAGAGGGCGGCTCCCATCGGGTCGGCGAGTCCGATGACTACGTCCTTGTTGCGCTCCCTGAGCACCTCGCTGACGCCGCCGAGCGTGCCGCCGGTGCCCACGGCACAGATGAATGCATCGACCTTGCCGTCGGTCTGCTCCCAGATCTCGGGCCCGGTCGTCCTGTAATGGAAATCCCGGTTTGCGGTATTGTCGAACTGATTGGCCCATAGCACCCCGTGGGGTTCGGTCTTCGCCAGCTCCTCGGCCAGCCGGCGCGAGACGTGTACGAAGTTGTTGGGATTGCGATACGGTGCGGCGGGTACCGGCTTGAGCTCGGCTCCGCACAGCAGGATCATCTCCATCTTTTCCTGCGTCTGGTTCTCGGGAATGACGATGACCGTGCGGTAGCCGCGCGTGTTGCCCACCAGCGCCAGCCCAATGCCGGTATTGCCGGCCGTGCCTTCGACGATGACCCCGCCAGGCTCGATCTGCCCTTTTTTCTCGGCATCCAGAATGATGCCGAGAGCGGCCCTGTCCTTGACCGACCCGCCGGGATTCAGGAACTCGGCCTTGCCGAGGATGGTGCAGCCGGTCTCCTCGGAGAGGCGCTTGAGGTGGATAAGGGGTGTGTTTCCAATGGTTCCGACGAAACCGTCGCGAACGTCCATACCGTTCTAGCCTCCGCTTTCTTCTTGTTTGGGTGCCGTGAGGCGCGCGGGAGACTACCGCCCGAGCCGCCTCGGCGGCAAGCCAGTGGTGCGCCGTCTCAGCTCCACTCCCGCCGCAATCGGTTGCGGTTCGTGGCCAGCCATTGGAGCGTCATGATGGCCGGCGCGGCGATGATCTCACCGCGTCCGAGCCGATCGAACGCGTCGGTGGCGGTGCTCACGAACACCCGGATGTCCTCGCCTTCATGGGCCACGCCGTGCACGCCTCCGGCGCCGGATGCATCGACCTCGCCGCAGAAGAGGGTCAAGGTCTCCGAGCTTCCACCGGGAGAAACGATCGACATGCCGATCCGCTCCAGGCGCCGGATCGTCACGCCTGCTTCCTCGACGGCCTCCCTCCGCACCACGCCTTCCGGGGTCTCGCCGGCCTCCACGATCCCTGCGACCACCTCGACGATCCACGGGTCGAGGCCCGCGACGAACGCGCCCGGCCGGAACTGCTCGATCAGCACCACCTCGTCCCGCTTGGGGTCGTAAGGAAGCACCGCGGCCGCGTGCCCGCGTTCGAAGATCTCGCGGACCAGCGGCTTGCTCATGGCGCCGCCAAACAGGCGATGTCGGATGACATAGCGTTCCAGGCGAAAATAGCCCTTGTAGGGCACTGTCTTTTCGATGACTTCAACGTCGTTTTTGCTTGTCCAACCCGGCATTTCTTCCTCGACTTGGTTTTCCCAGCGGGAGGGTACGCAGTGGCTGGAACCTGCTGATGACGGGCGCCGGCGGGGCTGGGTCGCGCCGCGTCCGCGGTCCGGGTAGCATTGCCAACCCGTGCTATCCGTCAAGGGGGGTCAACGAGATGCGTTCCGAGAAACTCACGTTTCCAGGGGTGGATGGCAACGAGCTGGCCGCGCGCCTCGATGCGCCGGACGCCAAGCCGCGCGCCTGGGCCCTGTTCGCCCACTGCTTCACGTGCACCAAGGACATATTCGCTGCCTCACGCGTCGCGCGGTCGCTCACGGAGGCCGGCATTGCCGTTCTGCGGTTCGACTTCACGGGTCTCGGACACAGCGGAGGGGAGTTCGCCAACACAAACTTCAGCTCGAACGTGGCCGATCTCGTGGTCGCGGCGGACTATCTCCGCGAGGCTCACGGCGCGCCGCGAATCCTCGTGGGCCACAGCCTTGGCGGCGCGGCGGTTCTGGCGGCGGCCGCGTCGGTGCCGGACGCGGCGGCCGTGGCGACCATTGGCGCGCCGGCCGATCCCGGCCACGTGGCGCACCTGTTCAAGGAAGCCATTGACCGGATCGACGCCGAGGGCGAGGCGGAGGTCGAGCT
>JBHICL010000481.1:0-3045 GCA_046759605.1 Alphaproteobacteria bacterium
CGAATGTCGGCTTAGCGCCTAAGCGGTCGTCGCGGAAGTTATGCGCGAACTACCGGTCCTAGCCAGTAGCGGTTGTCTGCGGGCTTGGGGGGAATTGCTCTGGTCGCCCTCGTCAATTCCGGCGTAACTCCGCCAACGCCATTCGTTTGTAGGCGGCGACAAGCGCATCACCCTCCACACGCTCGACGGATATGGCGAGGCGCATCGTCGCCTCGCCGAGATGCATAATAAAAAATGTGGACGTGGAAAGCTCGTGAGGAGATGAACGACATGCAAGATACACAGCCGATCCTCGTTCTTGGCGGCACGGGCAAAACGGGTCGCCGTGTGGCGCAGCGACTTAAGGGTCGCGGCCTTGCGGTGCGGATTGGTTCGCGCTCAGCTGAGCCGCGGTTCGATTGGAACGATGCAGCCACTTGGGCACCCGTGTTGCAAGGTGTGGGCGCAGTGTACATCACCTATCAGCCGGATCTGGCGGTGCCAGGGGCGGTCGAGGCCGTCCGGTCATTCACCAAGGCGGCTCTGGAGGCTGGGGTCAGGCGTATGGTGTTGCTTTCCGGGCGTGGCGAAGAGGAAGCGCAGCGCGCCGAACAGGCGCTGCAAGATACCGATGCTGACTGGACAATCGTGCGGGCGAGCTGGTTTGCACAGAATTTCAGCGAAAGCTTTCTACTCGACGCTGTACTTGCTGGTGAGGTCGCCTTGCCGGCAGGCAGAACGAAGGAGCCGTTCATCGATGCGGAAGACATCGCAGATGTCGTGGTGGAGGCGCTGACGGACGCTTCACACATCGGTCAGCTCTATGAGGTGACCGGGCCCCGCTTGCTGACTTTCGCCGATGCGATCGGGGAGATTGCTGAGGCAAGCGGCAGGAGGATTCGCTACAAGGAAATCCTCGCGGAAGAATACGCTTCGCTGCTTGAGAAGCACGAGGTTCCTTCCGAGTATGTGTCGCTTGTGATGTATCTCTTCACGACCGTCCTGGACGGCCGCAACGAGTCCCATACGGACGGTGTACAATGCGCTCTCGGCCGTGAGCCGCGGGACTTCGCTGAGTATGCCCGGGAAACCGCTGCAACTGGCGTTTGGGCCATCCGGTAATGGCTAACGAACTGATCAGCACAGTCGCCGTTTCGACGACGTTGGGTGCCGCCTTGGTTGCCGGTATCTTCTTCGCCTTCTCAACATTCGTCATGACCGCTCTCAGCCGCCTGCTACCCGAACAAGGGATCGCGGCCATGCAGTCCATCAACGTGGCGGTACTCAACCCCTGGTTCTTTGCCGTGTTTTTCGGAACGGCGCTGGGCTCGATAGCTCTTGCCCTACTTGGAATCCTTAACTGGGGTGCACCTGGGTCGACCTATCTGGTCTCCGGCAGCCTGCTTTACTTGATCGGCTGTATCTTGGTGACCATCGTGTTCAACGTCCCGCTCAACCATGCACTGGCCGCTGTGGAACCGGGCAGCACAGAGGGTGCCGAAATGTGGACCCGGTACCTCTCCACTTGGACTACATGGAATCACCTTCGAACAGTCGCGTCGCTTGCGGCCGCAGCGTCGTTCATCATGGCAATTCGATAATCCCACCCCGCCCAGAGGGCATACTCTATTCCTTGGATCCCGGCATGAGCAAATGTCCGCTAATGGGATGGACCGGCCGTGCTCTGGAGTGTAGCCCACAGGTGTTGGGGCACACGGAAGCTAAAGGAGCACAGGCCATGAATCCCAAGACTGCGAGCGGCATCGTTACCACCATGGGCATCGACATTGGCAAGAACACGTTTCACCTGATCGGTATGGACGCGCGGGGCGCGATCGCGCTTCGTCAGAAGCTGTCGCGCGGCCAGGTCGAGGTTCGCCTTGCGAACATGCCCCCTTGCCTGATCGGCATGGAGGCCTGTGTTGGCGCCCACCATCTGAGCCGGCAGTTGCTTGCGCTCGGCCATGACGTGAAGCTGATGCCGGCGCGCTACGTGAAGCCGTTCCTCAAGGGGCACAAGAACGACTTCCGCGACGCCGAAGCGATCGCCGAGGCAGCGCAACGCCCGACCATGCGCTTCGTGCCGACGAAGACGCCGGAGCAGCTCGACCTGCAGGCGCTGCACCGGGTCCGCTCCCGCCTTGTGGGACAACGCACCGCCGTGATCAACCAGATCCGGGCCTTCCTCCTCGAGCGCGGCATCGCCGTGCGACAAGGCCTTCGCTTCCTGCGCCAGTCGTTGCCGGAGATCCTGGGCAAACGGACTGATGTTCTCTCCCCACGGATGGTCCGCATGATCGAGGACCTCAGCGGAGACTGGCGACGGCTCGACCTCCGCATCGAGCAGGTGAGCGGGGAGATCGAGGCGCTGGTCGAGGCCGACGAAGCCTGCCAGCGGCTGATGAGCGTGCCCGGGGTCGGACCGATCATCGCGAGCGCCATGGTGGCGGCGATCGGGGACGGCGCGGCCTTCGCGCGGGGGCGCGACTTCGCGGCCTGGCTCGGGCTTGTACCGAGGCAGATCTCCACGGGCGACCGGACGATTCTCGGCCGCATATCGAAGCGGGGAAACAGCTATCTGAGGATGCTGTTCCTGCAAGGGGCCTGGGTCGTTCTGATGCGATCGAAAAGCTGGTCGAACTACAGCTTCGGGCCCTGGCTGGAGGCCGCGTCCAAACGCATGCACCGTAACGTCCTGGCGGTCGCGCTTGCCAACAAGCTGGCGCGCATCGCCTGGAGCGTGCTGCATCGCGCCCACGGCTACGAGCCCGGCATGCAGGCGCGCGTCGCGTGACAGCGGCCCGCTGATCGACGATCACCGAACGTAGAGTCCCGCCGAGGTCTGCGAGATGGATTGAGAGATGGAGGAACGGTCTCGCCGGCGCATCCCAAATCTGGTGACCCAAATGGCCGCAACAGGCCTATCCGCTAATGAGATCGGATGCGCGCGGATACCCATAATGGCCCGGAGCACGAGCTCCACATGAGAGGCCGGATACATTGACGCAAGACCACAACCGCCAATCTCGAAAATCCCTCTTGCGACGCACGGCCGGTCCATACATT
>JBHICL010000482.1:0-3014 GCA_046759605.1 Alphaproteobacteria bacterium
CGGGTCGCCGCCGATAGCGCTGTCTCGACCCGGCTGTTCGAGCCGGATCAGCTGGTTTTCGCCCATGATTTGCTCGACGTGCCCCAGAGCGCGGAGCAGCGAGCGCTTTACGACGCCATGGACAACGATGTCCGGAACCGTGGCAAGCAGAAGCTGGTCGCCACGCTCATCAAGCGAATCAGTCGAAACCGTCCGCTCTTCATTCTCGTCGAGGACATTCACTCGGCCGGGCGGCTCACCCTGGACCACCTCGCACGGATGACCGCGACGGTGGGCCAGTGTCCGGCGATACTTGTCATGACCTCGCGTACCGAGGGCGACCCCCTGGACAGGACCTGGCGGCTCGCAACCGGGCAGACCGCGATGATGACCATCGACGTCGCTCCCCTGCGCGAGGAGGAGGCGCTGGTTCTCGCCGACGGCTTCATGGATGCGACGCATCAGTTCGCGCGGAACTGCGTCGAGCGCGCGGAAGGCAACCCGCTTTTCCTCGAGCAGCTGCTTCGCAGCGCGCTCGCCAAGGAAGACGAGGAGGTCCCGGGCTCGGTGCAGAGCATCGTGCTTGCCCGGGTCGACCGGTTGTCGCCGCGCGACAAGCGCGCGCTCCAGGTGGCCGCGGTCCTTGGCCAGCGATTCTCGATCGAGACCGCCCGTTATCTCCTCGACGAGGGGGATTACGACTGCGCCGCCCTGATCGACCAGAACCTGGTGCGAGCAACGGACGAGGACTACCTGTTCGCCCACGCGCTCATTTGGGAGAGCGTCTATCAGTCCCTCGTAACGGACCGGAAGCGTGAGCTGCATATGCGGGCGGCAAAATGGTTCTCGGACCGGGATCCAATGCTGCGAGCGGAGCACCTCGACCGGGCCGGGGACGCGACGGCGGCCCGCGCCTATCTCGAGGCCGCGCAGGTTCAGACAAAACTGTATCACTTCGAGCGCGCCCTGAGGCTCCTGGAGCGTGGCGCGGAGATCGCCCGCAATCCGGCCGACAGATTCGATCTCCTCGCCACGCAAGGCATGTGTCTCAGGGACATAGGCCGTCCAGCGGAGTCCATCTCCGTCTATCGCCAGGCGCTGAAGGTTGCGGAGACGAACGTCGCCCGCAGCCATGCGCTCATCGGGCTTGCGGCCGGCATGCGCGTGACCGACGAGTTCGACGAGGCACTCAGCGCGTTGGACGAGGCGGAGGCCCTGACCCGCGACGATCCGAAGCTCTTGCGCGAGCGCTCGGAGGTCCACTACTACCGGGGCAATCTCTACTTCCCCCTGGGCAGGCTTTCGGGCTGTCTCGAGGAGCACAAGCTCGCGCTCGACCTCGCCCTCGAGGCGCATTGTCCCGAGTGCGAGGCGCGGGCGTTGAGCGGCCTCGGCGACGCCTACTACTCCCAAGGGCGGATGAAGAAGGCGCTCGACTATTTCAAGCGCTGTGTAGACCTCTCGAGGCATAACGGCTTCGGCCGCATCGAGGTCAGCAACCAGTACATGATCGCCTGGAACCGTCTGTACATGGCCGAGGTCCCAGGCTCGGTCGAAGACGCCCGGGAGGCCATCGAAGCGGCCGAGCGGGTCGCACATCGGCGCGCGCTCATGGTCGCCGAGCTCGCCGCGGGACGCACCCTCATCGAGTATGGAAGCCCGGCCGAGGCCGCGAGACATATCGATCGCGGACTGGCGCTGGTGGAAAATCTCGGGGCCAGTCGATTCAAGCCCTTCTTCCTGATCTTTCTCGCGCGCGTCCGTCTCGCCGAGGGGGGCTATCGGCCGGAGACCGTCGCGCTCATGGAAGAGGCGCTGGATGTTTCCCACCGCACCGGCTTCGGTTTCCTGGGACCGTGGGTCCTGAGCACCCTCGCGCTCGTGAGCGATGATCGGGCCCGCCAGACGAAGGCCCTCGAGGAAGGCGAGGAGGCGCTTGCGGGCGACTGCGTCGGCCACAACTACTACGCCTTCTACCAGGATGCCATGGAGATCGCGGCGCGGAACAGCGACTGGAACGAGGTCGACCGGTATGCCGATGCCCTCGACGACTATGCCCGCACGGAGCCGCTTCCGCTGAGCGATTTTCTGGTTGCCCGGGGACGGGCCCTTGCCCGGCACGGGCGTGGCGACGCCGAATCCCTGAGTGAGCTCCAGCGTCTCGAGGACGACGCCAGGAGCGCCGGGCTCATCCGCATGGCCCGGGACCTCGAACGCGTGCTCGCAGAGCGCGCGTAGGGGCGGAACGCAACCCACGCGACGGGCCTCGGGCGGTCACGACGGCGGCTTCAGCACAAGCAGCTTGAGAATGTCCCGGTACACGAACCTCTTGTGCTTGAGCTCGAGCCCGGCGCCCGAGACATACTGCTCGGTGTTCCGGTCGAAGGCGGCGCCGTAGGCCCACCGCACCCAGGGCGCCCAGAGGCGCATGATGAACCGCTGCAGCGGGTTCTCGGGATAGTTGTACTCCAGGAGCCGGATTTCGCCCTCCGGCTTGCACAGCCGTCGGAGCTCCCTGAGAGCGGGGAGCTGCTGATCGTCGTCCAGGACACAGAAAAGGAAGCTCGACACGATCCCGTCGAAGTGGTCGTCGGGAAAGCTGGTCCGCCGCACGTCCATTTCGAAGAGCTCGACGGCACGGCCCGAGCGGGCCCGGCGCGCCACCGCCCGGGCCAGCATGGCTGGGCTCAGGTCGATGCCGATGACCTCGCTCCCTTCCGGGTAGAACGGGATATTGCGGCCGGTGCCGACACCAGCATCCAGAATGCGGCTGCCGAGGTCGGCGAAAAGCAGGGGCCTGACGCGCCGGTAGCGGCCGTACTCGAAGGGAAGGTCGAGTATGTCGTAGAAGCGGGCGATCCGCTCATAGACCGCTTTTTTGTCCATAGAATCTGCTCCGCCCGGCGCCCGCGCCGAAGCCGCCACAGACAAAACACGGGCACCCACCCATGGGCAAGACCTAACGCCGCGGACGATGCCCGACACGCGACACGGATTGGTCACAGCCACGTGCAACGCATAGTTAACGCGACTTG
>JBHICL010000483.1:0-3000 GCA_046759605.1 Alphaproteobacteria bacterium
CATAGAGGTAAACAGTCGCCCTCGTGAGGTGGGCGAAGTCGCTTTGCTCGTTGAGTCGAACCGCCTGCCGCGCTGCCGCCACCGCCGCCGCGCGGTCCTGCGGTTCCATATCTTTGTAGCCGCATAGGGGTTCGGCGAGATGGGTCCAGGCCTTGATGGCGAGGGCCATGAAGTTGGCGGGCTCGCGCGCAATCACCAGGTCGGTCAATTCGCGGGCGTGCTTCCAGTCCGCGTGTCGGGGCGCGAGCAGCAGGCCCCCGGCCTTGGTCAGCAGCGCCTGTGTGCTGCTTTGGGTTTCGCCATCGTCACCTGCACGCTCATATTCGCGCGCAAGGATGGCAAACCGCACGGTTGTGGAGATACGGGAGGCGAGTTCGTCCTGTGCGTCGAACACATCACCGGGGTCGCCGTCGTAGCGGTCGGCGGCAAACTGATCGCCGGACCGGCAGTCGTGCACCTGGACCGTGGCGCGATAACGGCTACCGCGGGCCTGAACGCCGCCCTTCACCAGATAGTCGGCCTGTGACGGGTCGGTGATCAGTGACAGCCCGGTTTGGTTCGAGAGCGCCGCAACGACCGCTTCCGTAATTGCCGCCGCCAGGACTTCCGCATCCTCGTTACGGCCCACGGCATCCAGTGGTGTGAACGCGACCGTCGGCTTTCGGTTCGTGTCGCCGGTCGGCGCCGGCGTCCGCGCGGGCGCGTCAGTGTCCGGCCGCCAAACATACGTGCTGATGGGACGGTCGATGTTCTTGACCTTCTGCGCGCCCGTATCCTCGAAGCGCAGATCGACACGGTCGCGTACCTGGTCCCGCACAGCGCCGGAGATGCAGATCCCGCCCGGTGGCGCCAACGCCTCCAGCCGCGCGGCCACGTTGACGCCGTCGCCGTGGATATCACCATCGTCTATGACCACGTCACCAAGGTTAATGCCAACGCGCATCTCGATATGCTTGTCGGCGGGTAGGCCGGCGTTGCGCGCCGGGGCGGACGACTGGATTTCGGCGGCGGCACGCACCGCGTCGACAACGCTGGCAAACTCGGCCAGCACGGCGTCGCCCATGAGCTTGACGATGCGCCCGCGATACTCGGCGATTGTCGGCTCGATCAGCTCACCAAGGAGCGTCTTCACGCGATCGAGCGTGCCCTCCTCATCAGCCCTGACCAGCCGGGAATACCCGACGACGTCGGCGGCAAGTATTGCCGCGAGCCGGCGTTCCATGAAGCCCTCCCGTTCCCGTGAAGACCTGTCCGGCGGGTCACGCCATGCTACACCGGACCGACGAACCCTTATATGCCGTTTGGAATGCGCCTTTCGTCTTATTCTCGGTGCTGGTGGGCTGAGGCCATCTGGGTGCGAGGGTCGGAAGTGGGAAGTCCGGCGGGTTTCGACTTTTGTGGATCGCTCGCGGCAACGCGCTCGACCGGATAATGGTGGGCAACACCGTCGCGACCGGTTAGCCCTCGATCGGCGACCCGTCGTCGTTGAGCAACCTCCCGCTGCCGCCGAACTCCTTCGGCGCGTCGGCGATCTTGGCCTTGCCGTCGTTGATGTCGTAGAGGCGGTCCGCGTAGAAGACGTGCTGCCGCGGCGAAAGCTCCTCGGGAAGCGGCGCGCCGCCGGCTTTGACTTGGTCGAGGAGCGTCGGATACACGACGACGAGGGGGATCTCCATATCGGCCTTGTCGAACTTCATGAACACGCGCGTGCCACAGTCGCGGCAGAACATGCGTGAGAAGTTTCTTGGCGACATGAACTCGCCGAGGCGATCTTCTCCGGCCGTGACCTCGAACTTGTCGGCCCCGAAGCATGCTGCCGCGACGCCGAACGAAGTGCCGTGCAGCTGGCGGCAAATCGAGCAGTGACACGTCTGTGTCACCACCACCGGGCCGCTGACGCTAAAGCGCACAGCGCCGCAGAAACAGCCGCCTACGAATGTTTCCCCGTCGCCCATCGAAGTCGTCTTTTCGACGCACCCTATAGCGATGCGGTCCGCCGTTCAACGGCCCGTGGGCGGAGTAAGCCAGCCAGCTCCGTTCTTCTTTGTTCGCGTTGGGCCACCGGCACGTCCGGAAAGTCGTGCAGACCCGACCTACTTCGGGCAAGGCTTCAACAGCGGGTGATGACCCTTATGTGACGGTCGTGTCCCATGACGTGGTGTAGGAGAACCGTCGCGAGGTTCTCGGTGGCGGGCTGAGCCACCGGTTGTGTGGATGGTATTGGTCGACGGTCAAGGTCTTCCGCTGGAGTCGTCCGGAAGCTTGTTTATGCTGGCGCAGCTGCGCCCTGCACCGCCCGGCGCAGCGCCGCCTGTGCAAGCAAGCGTGTGGAATCGAGCGTCGGGAGCGGAGAGTTCGAGTCGTTCATGATCAACGGCGTCTCGGTGCAGCCGAGTACGACGGCGTCGCAGCCCTCATCTTTCATCCGTCCGATGACCCGCTGATGGTAAGCGACCGCCTCGGGCTTGAAGACGCTGTAAACCAACTCATCCATGATGATGCGATTGATTTCTTCACGCTCGGCGGTGTTCGGGCGCACATACTCCAGTCCGCGCGCCGTGAGCTTTTCGGGATAGATCTCGCCCTCGACGAGCCAACGAGTTCCGATCAGGCCGAGGCACCGGAAGCCGCGCTCGACGGCCTGTGCGGCGACGACCTCGGCGATGTGCAGCCAGCGCAGTGGTGATCGCGGTTCAACGTAAGGAAGCGCCTGGTGGATGGTGTTGTCGGGGCAGATCAAGAAATCGGCACCGATATTCGCGAGCTTATTTGCGGAGGAGAGCATCAGCTCACCCACGCCCTGCCAGTCGCCGCCGTAGATACATTTCATATACTCGGCCAGCGAGGGCGTGTGCATCGAGACCTCGGGATGAGCGTGCGGGCCGAGAAGCTGCGCGCCTTCCACGCAGATGGTCCGAAAACAAAGAGCTGCACCTTCGGCGGAGCAGGCAACAATACCGATGTGGTGGGGCATGACGGTCGTGTTCCATGACGTGGCGT
>JBHICL010000484.1:0-2999 GCA_046759605.1 Alphaproteobacteria bacterium
GGCGGCCGGGCAAGCCAGAAAAGGGAGGATGCGTTGTTGATGCTGCGAACAATGCGCCGCCGGTTCCGGCACCCCAACGGCCCAAAGGCCGTGCACTTCCACTTCGAGCACACCACGCTCTGGGACCGGGTGGTCAGGTCGGTCGAACCTCAGCCAACCCTTGGTGCGGCCGCTGCCGGGCGGGCATTCACGAGCATGCGATCCTAGAGCACGGCAACCTTGCCCGAACGCGTAGCTTTTGATAGGGGACGATCGGATGACCAGGCAACAGGCAGAGGCCCCGGCGGTCGATCTGAGCTGCCTTGCGGAAAACCACCTCCTCAGTCAGCTGCAACCGGAGGAGCTGGAAGAGGTCCGGCAGTTTTCCCGGGTCGTCGCGTTCGATCGTGACGAGGTCATATTCAGCAAGGGCGATGACGGCGACTCGCTTTTCGTCATCCTCGACGGACGGATCGGCATTCGCACTGTCTCCGAGTCGGGCAAGCAGCTGTTCCTGAATATCCTCGAACAAGGCGAGGTGCTGGGGGAGATCGGCCTGCTCGACGGCCGGGAGCGCACGGCCGGCGCCATGGCGATGGAGCCGTCGCGGCTGCTCAAGATCGACCGCACCGATTTCATTCCGTTCCTGGAACGGCACCCGAAGCTCGGTCTTCGCCTGATGAGCGTGCTTTGCGAGAGGTTGCGTTGGACGAGCGAAATCATAGAGAGCACCATTTTCCTCGACATACCGCGCCGGCTCGCAAAACGCCTGCTAGCGCTGGCCGAGGACCATGGTGGGCCCGAGGACAAAGGCACGAAGGTCAGCATCGGCCTTTCTCAAGAGGATCTGGCCAACATGCTGGGGGCGACGCGCGAGAGCGTGAACAAGGTCCTGCGCTCGCTACAACGGCAGGGCGTCATCCGATATGACAGGGACAACATCGTCATCCTGGACCCCCGCTATCTGAAAGCCCTCGTTAGCGGAGACTGACGGACTCTGCCGAGCCGGCGATCCATGCCCGGGTTTCGGTAGCCCGCCTCCGCGAAGCTATCGGAGTCTCCGTGCGAGCGGAGTCCCAGACAGACTAATCGACGAGCCGGTACTTCTTGCCAGACGAAATGGCCTCGACCTCGTAGAGTGATCCCGATATGTAGGTCGGGTCCACCACCTCGATCATGAGGTTCGGTAAGTAACTCGGCAGGGGAGGTGCATATTCGGGCTTGCAGTCCGCGTGTGCGTCGGGGTGGTATGTCGCCATGCAGAGGCCGAGGATCTTGAAGGCGAGAAGCCCTCTCCGCCATCCGAGGGCGTTCACCGCGGGCATGCCGTTGTAGTCGTTGAGTGCCGAGGTGTCGCTCTTGTAAACCGGGCTCACCTGCACCTGCGAGGAGACATAATCCCAATAGTAGTTGGCATTGTCGACCTCCTCGACCCCCACCATTGGATCCAGCATGGATTTCGGAACCAGGTCGTATCGCCAAGAGTTGCTATCTTCGTTCCAGTTGAGGAAATCCTGGTGCGATGGATAGCCTGGCGAGCCGTCGAACTGGTAATCGTAGGTGAGCTCGAACAACGCCTCGTCGCCCACCTGGCCGGTCGGCAGCTCGAGAATCGTGCCGGGCGGTAAGTCGATGAACCAATCACCGTCGCCGTCGGTGAGGAGCTCTTCCGTGGTTACGGGCGGGTCCGATGCCGCGGCTAGATCCTCGATCGCCAGGACATCCGTATCCAACATCTCGTCGTCGATGAGGAACCGCGTGACTGGCCCCAGGCTATCGCTCCCTTCGGCGATGGCGTAGCTGTTGATGTCCATCTGTTGGAGTCCGAGCACAGCGGCGAAATAGGTGCTGAACGGGTTGCCGGTGGCTTGCGCCCGGTGGGTCCGGACACGCACGGCGTTCAGGGTCTTTCCCGAGGGAGGATTCCAGGGCGTGAAACTGCGCGTCGCACTATCCCAAATGCCCGCCTTGACGTCGTCGCAGTCACTGGCACCGCTAACGCTGTTGGTGACGGGGTCGTAGGTGCCGCAGGCGGGGTCGATGATCGTTCCGTGTCCGACTTCGGCCATATTCTTATACGCGTACTCGATAGCGGCCTCGGTATAAGCTTGGTTGTCGGGTATACCGTCTCCGTTTGTATCGGCAAGCTGACTGACTCCAGCCAGCGCGGAACTGTCAGCGGCTATCTGCAACCTGTTGTCCAGGTAATACGCATAGCTCATGTCGATGGCGAGGGCGGTGAAGGCCACGATGAGCGTGAGACAACCCGCAACGATGACAACGATGCCGCCGTCACGATCCTTGAGCAGTTGGACCAGCCTGTGCGCCAGGCTCTTCAGTGTTCGTTCTGTCGCCATGATCGTTCCTCACGTCTCCGAGCGCATCGTCACGCCCGCCTGCAGGGTGCCCCCCAAGGGAACAGGAAAGCCGACCATTGCCGCGTCCGCCATGGGGACACTGATGGTCACGGAGACATCGGTGTCGGTGGGGTCGGTGGGGTCCGGCTCGCTGGCCGCAACCGTAAAGGTCATTCCGGAGTAGGCGAGAAAGTTGTCGGCGTATTGCTGGGCATCGGCGGCACTGAGGGCTCCCACGGCCATGCGCCGCGCCGTTTCCCGTGCGGCATTCTCCATGTTGTTGTGGACATAGAGAAGTGATCCAAACTCGATGATTCCAAACAGGAAAATCATCAACACCGGCGCCAGGATAGCGAACTCGACTGCAACAGAGCCGCTTTGCCCTCGATCCTCTGACTGGGCTTTGTTGCTTCTTCTGCTATGCATTGCTTGCTCGTCATGTGAATTTTCGTTTTTGCAGATGGCGAGTGTTGGTTGGTGGAGTGGGATCTGCAAGTCAAAATATGGTCGTAATAACTGCCAAATGGATAGGTTAAGAAGTGCCATGGTGGAATCAGGCTTACGGAGATGTGAATCGGCATACTTGAAGTGAGTAGCACTGGTGTTCACGACCATGCCGCAAATTTGACGATTATCGGGAGGTTTGACGTTAAACGATCTGAA
>JBHICL010000485.1:0-2994 GCA_046759605.1 Alphaproteobacteria bacterium
GCACCATGGGCGAGTACTTCCGCGACAACGGCATGCACGCGGTCATCTTCTACGATGATTTGACCAAGCAGGCGCAAGCCTATCGTCAGATGTCCCTGCTTCTGCGCCGGCCGCCGGGGCGCGAGGCCTACCCCGGCGACGTGTTCTACCTTCACTCGCGTCTCCTGGAACGTGCGGCGAAGATGAACCCGGACCACGGGGCGGGATCATTGACCGCGCTCCCGGTGATCGAGACCCAGGCGAACGACGTCTCGGCGTACATCCCGACGAACGTGATCTCCATCACCGATGGCCAGATCTTCCTGGAGACGGACCTGTTCTACAAAGGCATCAGGCCGGCCATCAACGTGGGTCTCTCGGTCTCGCGGGTCGGCTCCGCCGCACAGGTCAAGGCGATGAAGCAGGTGGCCGGCACCATCAAGCTGGAGCTCGCGCAGTACCGGGAGATGGAAGCGTTCTCCCAGTTCGCCTCCGATCTCGACGCGGTGACCCAGCGTCTGCTGGCTCGGGGCGCGCGACTGACCGAGCTGCTGAAGCAGCCGCAGTACGTGCCGTTGCCCGTCGAGGAGCAGGTGGTGGCGATCTTCTCCGGCGTGCGCGGCTATGTGGACGGCATCGAGGTGGAAGACGTGACGCGATTCGAGACCCAGCTCCTCGGACACGTCCGCTCCCAGCACCCGGAAGTGCTGACCAGCATCCGCGATGCATCGGAGATCAGCGAAGAGACCGAGGCGAAGCTCAAGGAGATAATGGACGCGTTTGCCAAGGCTTTTGCCTGAGCGCGTCTGATAGCCGACGAGCCATGCCCAGCCTCAAGGATCTCAGAGTCCGGATCGCGAGCGTCAAGTCGACGCAACGCATCACCGCGGCCATGAAGATGGTGGCGGCGGCGAAGCTGCGCCGGGCGCAGGAGCAGGCGGAGGCGGCGCGGCCCTACGCCGAACGCATGGAGCGCATGTTGGGCTCCCTGGCCGCCAGCGCGGCCAATGGCTCGAGCGTCCCCCGGCTCCTCGGCGGTACCGGCAGGGACGACACCCACCTCATCGTTCTGATCAGCAGCGACCGGGGTCTGTGTGGCGCATTCAACACCAACCTGGTGCGCTACACGCGGCAGCGGATCAAGGCCCTCACGGACGACGGCAGGACGGTCAAGCTCCTGTGTGTCGGGCGCAAAGGCTTCGGGCAGCTGAAGCGGGACCACGGCGACAAGGTGATCGACACCATCGAGGACGTCTCGAAGCCCACGCCGGTGTTCAGTCGGGCGGCCGAGATCGCGCGGCGGCTCGGCGATATGTACGACGAGGACGACTTCGATATCTGCACCGTGATCTACAACAAGTTCGTCTCCGCCCTCGCCCAACGGGTCACGCCGCAACAGCTCGTGCCGTTCGCGCCTGCGGCGGAGGAGGCGGGGGACGGCGAGGGGGCAACGGCGACCGGCGGCGCCATCTACGAGTTCGAGCCGTCCCAGGAGGAGATCCTCGCGGAGCTCGTGCCGCGCAACCTCGCGGTCCAGATCTACCGGGCGCTGCTCGAGTCGTTCGCTTCCGAGCAGGGGGCGCGGATGACGGCGATGGATAGCGCCACGCGAAACGCGGGCGAGATGATCGATATGCTGACGCTGAACTACAATCGGACGCGTCAGGCCTTCATTACCAAGGAACTCATCGAGATCATATCCGGGGCCGAGGCGCTATAGCCGCGGGGACCGGACGGGAGCAGATCCATGGCGAAAAACATCGTGGGCAGGGTCAAGCAGGTCATGGGCGCCGTCGTCGACGTCCAGTTCGAGGGAGCTCTTCCCGCTATCCTCAACGCGCTCAACGTGGACCATCAAGGGACGCGGCTCGTGCTCGAGGTGGCCCAGCACCTGGGCGAGAACACGGTGCGGTGCGTCGCCATGGACACGACCGACGGCCTCGTGCGGAATCAGGAGGTGATCGACACCGGTGGCCCGATCACCGTGCCGGTGGGACCGGAGACGCTCGGGCGTATCCTCAATGTGGTTGGCGAGCCCGTCGACGAGAGGGGACCCGTGACCTGCCAGAAGTCGCTGCCGATCCACCGGACGGCGCCGGAGTTCACCGACCAGTCGACCGAGACGGAGCAGCTCGTGACCGGCATCAAGGTGATCGATCTGCTCACCCCCTACGCCAAAGGCGGCAAGATCGGTCTCTTCGGGGGCGCCGGTGTGGGCAAGACCGTGATCATCATGGAGCTCATCAACAACGTGGCCAAGGCTCATGGCGGCCGTTCGGTCTTTGCCGGTGTCGGTGAGCGTACCCGCGAGGGCAACGACCTTTACCACGAGATGATCGAGTCCGGCGTCATCAGCGTCGACGGCGGCGATTCGAAGGCGGCGCTGATTTATGGCCAGATGAACGAGCCACCGGGGGCGCGGGCCCGGGTCGGCCTGACCGGACTCACCGTCGCCGAGTACTTCCGGGACGAGGAAGGCCAGGACGTACTGTTCTTCGTGGACAACATATTCCGTTTCACCCAGGCGGGCTCGGAGGTCTCGGCGCTCTTGGGACGCATTCCCTCGGCGGTGGGCTATCAGCCTACCCTGGGCACCGACCTGGGCACGCTGCAGGAGCGGATCACCACCACCCGCAAGGGCTCCATCACATCGGTGCAGGCGATCTATGTCCCGGCCGACGACCTCACCGATCCGGCGCCGGCCACGACCTTCTCGCACCTGGACGCGACCACGGTGTTGAACCGCCAGATTGCCGAGCTGGGCATCTATCCGGCGGTCGATCCCCTGGACTCCACCAGTCGAATTCTCGATCCGCGCGTCGTCGGCGACGAGCACTACCGGATCGCCCGCGAGGTGCAACGCATCTTGCAGACCTATAAATCGCTGCAGGAGATCATTGCCATCCTCGGCATGGACGAGCTGAGCGAGGAGGATCGACTCACCGTGGCGCGGGCGCGCAAGATCCAGCGTTTCCTGAGCCAGCCGTTCCACGTCGCCGAGGTGTTCACGGGCTC
>JBHICL010000486.1:0-2994 GCA_046759605.1 Alphaproteobacteria bacterium
AGCACCAGATTGTGGATCTGGGGGTCGTGGGTTCAAGTCCCATCAGCCACCCCAATTTTTCAATGGCTTAGCTGAAAACGGCTGAGCCATTCTTGCTCCTGGGTAACAGTATGGGTAACAGCGACGCGAGAAACCGGGCCTCAGCGACACACAAGTCGCGATAATGTTGCTCGGGCCGTGAAGCGCTGGCTGTCGGCAAAAGCGACGCATGCGTCGTATTCCGGGCCGCGGCTTGCTACCCGCCTTGCTGGATCGCCTTCAGCAGCTCGTCGCGACGGAGGTTGATCGCTGCCTTGCAGTACCAGCACGTCAGCCGGTCATGACGCTTGATCCAGCGCACGGACCTGATGGTCACGTGCCCGCAGCCAGGGCATGGGATCGCGATCTTCTGGGTGTCGGCAACCATGGTAGGGGCCAGGACGCTGGGCACTACGTCTGCTTGTTCACGGCGCGCGGATCGTCCTCGAACGTCCGATCGTTCATGATCTCTGTGATTTCGGTCTCACTCAAAAGCGCTTGGGGGCGCCATTGTGGCTCGACGTGTCTTCGAACATGTTGCTGTGTAAGAACAAGCTTCCGGTTGTCACGCGGCACGTGCCGTTCGGCCATGGTGCATCTCCCGCGAGAGCACGAAAGTACAGAGAAGCGATCCCCCTAATCGGGCACTCGAAGTTGCGCCTGATTCACCCAGAAGCATAGTCGCGCGCCATACAACGGTCCCGCGAGCATCGGTGTAGCTACTTTCGGGATGGATCTCTCGGCGCACGCGTAGTGCCGGTGGAAAGCATGGACGGAGGCCGAAAAGAACCTACGTCAGGTATGCCAAGATTGGCAGCCTCCCTCGGAAAGTATCCCTCCTGCAGTCACTCGGCGTGGCACGAAGCCGCGCCTTTGTTTCTGAGAAAGAAACCTTCAAGGGCCGTTGCCTTTGGTGATTTACCCCCGCCAGGCTAAGGGCTCTCCCTTCCTAGGCTCAGACTGGGCCGCGGATTAGAGTCCCAGCGGGGCCAGCATCTCCGTCCGCCCTGTGGCGACGGTTCTGCAAGTGCGGCGAAGGCTCAAGCGTCATGCGGAACATGATGACCAGCTGGCCCCACCAACGTCACGGCTGACATGTCGGATCGACTCGCACGTCGCATCGGCTTTCGCATCCGCACCGCCCGTGAAGCAGCAGGCCTCACGCCCGAACAGATGGCCACAGCCATCGGCGTGACCAGGAAGCAACTTGAAGACTTCGAGACGGCAGCCAAGTGCCCCTCCGCCAATCGGCTCTTCACCATCGCCCAGCTATGCGATGTGTCCTATTTCGTTGATGACGGAAAGTAGCCCTAGGTAGCCGTTTCTTTCGGATAGCCGGATGCCATGAGGATGATTTTCTAGCACGGGCCTCGCCTTCTATCGTTGGGCGTTGGTCGTCTGGCGAGAGGCGAACCGTGAGATACGAGAGCGTCAAATACGGACTGTCCTTCCTCGGTCTGCTGGTCCTGCCGTTCATCGTCAACGCGCTGCTCGGGCTGGGTGCCAGCCCTGTGGTCTACGCGGTTGTCACAGCAATTCTCGGCACTGCCGTGTTCTACGCGGCAACTAGCATCGCACGACGGCGGTATCCGCCAGGGCAGTTTCGATCCCACCGATGGTTCTCCATCGCGATTCTTCTGGCGGGCATTGCTGCCCTGATCGCAGCTGACCACAGGAGTCCCGACTCAATCACCACCTACGGCGTCACAGTGCCTAGCAACATTCCCAACTGGTGGCCGACGGATTGGGAATGCCTGCAGTTGACCGAGGATGAGGCGCGTCGGTACGGCGTCTATTTCAGGTGCAGCAACTTCTCTTGGAGCTGGAGCGGCACCGATATCTGACGAGTTGCTACGGCGCAGCCAAAAGAGTGGCCCGCTCCGTGCGGGCCAGCGTATGAGAACTTAGTTGCCTCAGCCCTCAGCCCTCAGCTTATTCGAGGCGCTTGACGATAATCCGCCCCCTGCCACGTCGGATCTGATACCCGCCGCCACGCGGGAACCTGAGCTTGCTGATCACCTTGCCCAGTGTATCTTCGATAACGGCGATGTTCGGATCGACAACCTCCGTGCCGCCCGCTTGCTTCTGCTCCCACCATTTCACGAACGCCGCATCGCCGATATCCGGCCCGATGGACTTGCGCAGAGCATTCAGCCTACGCAGTTCGCCTTTGGTCAGACGCTTTTCGTCGATGACGCGCTTTGCCTTGGCCATTGTTCCCCTCGCTGTTCCTTGCGTGATTGATCCAGTCCGATCTGTCGTCGTGCACACCTTGGCTCAAAGTGGGTTGACGAGCCGAGCGATGTCGTCCTCCGCGTCGTGGATCGGATTACCAACCTCGCCGGGCTCATCACCGATGTGATCGAAGCCCTCAGCCTTCCCATCCAGCAGTCTGTTGACGGAGTGCATAGCCTTCGCATCGATTTGATCATCCTTGTTCGAGGCATTCGCCAGATGCCTCGCCGAAGCCTCCAGGGCGGCCTGCGCGTCTAGCTCCGCCTGTGCCTTCTCCTCATCGGTTGCCTCAGGATCGTTGATGACCTCTACGGCGGCTTGGTAGTCAGCCATTGCGGCCATGTATAAGGCCAGTAGGCCGACCCTCGAGTTCTCGTTGGCATTCCGGAAAGCACTTACGCTGGCGTGGGCGGCATTGAGCGAACCAGGTACTTTGTTCCGCCATCGGTGTTTTGGCTTCGTCTTCGGAACGGGGTGGCCTGGAGCCTCCAGATAACGCTCGCGAGCCTCCTGCTTTGGCTTCCACTTGCCACGCGTGCCGGAGGCGTCGCCTTGTCCCCAACCGTGGCTGGCGGATCTGGATTTGTCCTTGCCTTGGCCACCGTTTCCACTTCCGTTGCCGTGCCCCCCGCCGTTACCCCCAGGCATGGCCAATAAGGTCGATTGGACCGGCGTCGGTCCGCCATGGTCGACGGCTACGGTTATTGGCGCTGCAACCATCGCCACACACACCGTGGCCGC
>JBHICL010000487.1:0-2989 GCA_046759605.1 Alphaproteobacteria bacterium
CGGTCCGTGTCTATCCGGCTACGGGAAGTGGAGTCGGAAGCAAAGGTGCGCAAGCTCCTCGTCGGTTTTCTCGTTGTGATCGTCCTTCTCGGCGGCGCGATCCTCATCGCCCCGAGCCTGATCGATTGGAACGCCTACAAGGGACAGATCTCGGCCCAGGTGGAGGCGGCCACCGGCCGACGCCTGGCAATCGACGGCGAGCTGAGGCTGGAGATCCTGCCGACGCCCTCGCTCGCTGCCGGCGGCGTACGGCTGAGCAACGTCGAAGGGGCGGCGAGCGAGGACATGGTGCGCCTCAGGGCGGCGCTGATCCAGGTGGCGCTCGGGCCGCTGTTTCGCGGCCGGATCGAGGTCGACACGGTGGTTCTGGTCGAACCCCGCATCGAGCTGGAAAGACTTTCTGACGGACGCACGAACTGGACCCTGGAGCCCGATGGCGCCACCCCAGGCCCGACGCCCGCGACAGCTCCCGGCGAAGAGGAGGTGGCGGGGTTGCGCCTGCCGCCGATCCGTTTCGACGACATCCGCATTCGCGACGGCACCGTCGTATTTCGCGACGCCACGACCGGTGGCGTGGAGCGGATCGAGAACATCAACGCAAAACTCGTCGCGGGTTCCCTCGAAGGGCCGTTTCGCGGCGAGGGCGAACTCGAGGCCCGCGGAATTCCGCTGGAGTTCAAAGCTTCGATAAGGCGGCTTGCGGAGGACCGCGCCATCCCCGTCAATGTCGAGCTCAGGGCCGGGGGCGGCGAGGCTGCGTTCTCGGGCGTGGTGTCAGGCTTTCCCGCGGAACCGCGAATCAACGGCCGTCTCACGGGAAACGCGCCTGATCCGGCCGCGGTTCTCGCGGCCGTGGCGGGCGAAACGGCGCCTCCAGCCTTCAGCCGCGTGGCAGCCGCTCTCGACGGCAACGTGGCGGCGACCCGCGAGTCCATAGCCATCAACGATCTCTCGATACGGCTGGGCGAGGGCAGCGCGACCGGTGCGGTCTCGATCGCGTTGGGAGAAATCCCCCAGGCAGACATTGTCTTGAACGTGGGACAGATCGATCTCGATGCCCTTCTGGAGCGCAACGGCGAGGAGTTGCGAGGGGCGCCGGAACGCGACAGGGGCGAATCCAATGGCGGTGAGGGGGCCCGATCCGTGGTGCCGGGTCAGCGCCAGGCCGAGGAATTCGCGCTGCCCACCGGATTCGCGGCGACCCTGGAGACGAAGGTCGATGCAATCCTGCTGAACGGCGGTGTGATCCGTCAAACGCAGCTCGCGATGGAGTTGCGCGACGGCGGTCTCACCATCAGCCAGGCGGCCGCGCAGCTGCCCGGCGGTTCCGACATCGCTGTCTTCGGCTTCGTCGGATCGCAACAGGGCGCCCCCGCGTTCGATGGCCAGGTCGAAGCGAGCTCCGACAACTTTCGCGCCCTGCTCGAATGGCTGAACGTAGATACGGCAGGCGTGCCGGCGGACCGCCTGAGAAGGTTCGAAATGGCGGCCGAAATCAGCGCCACACCTGCCGAGCTGACCGTCAGCGGCGTCGATATCCAGATCGATGTCTCGCGCGTGCGCGGTGGCGTCGCCGTGGCGCTTCGGCAGCGCCCCGGCTTCGGGATCGGCTTCTCGATCGACCGGCTGAACCTGGATGCCTACCTGGCGCGGGACGCCGCCGAAGGCGATGGCGCGGAGCCGGGCGGGGAGGAGCCGGCGGGTGAAGTGGCTGCCCGGGACGACGGCGCCGCGATCGTGGCCCCCTTGAGCTTCGAGGGACTCGAAATCCTCGACCGCTTCGACGCCATCCTGCAACTGCAGATCGGCAGCTTGACCTACCGTGATACGACGGCGACGGGACTCAGCTTCGACGGGACCTTGCAAGGTGGGGCGCTCGAGCTGCGGAACGCAGGGGTGACCGATTTCCAGGGCGCGGCGCTGTCCGTGAGCGGCAATCTGGCGGGTCTCGCGGCCGATCCCTCGGTTGCGCTCGACGTGAACATGAACGCGGCGGACGCCGCGGGTCTCCTCGAGTTCCTCGGGGTCGAACCCGCGGTGCCGGTGCGCCGGGCCGTGCTAAGCGCCAGCCTCGAGGGCAACTTGAGCCAGGTGAGACTCGACGCAAGGCTCGAGACTCTGGGCGGCAGCATCCGTGCCGATGGGTCTCTCGCCTCCCTCGACGAGACGCCCACCTATGACCTCGACGTGGAGGTGAGGCATCCGAGCCTGGGCCGGTTGTTGCAGTCCTTCATCGAAACGCCGGCCGAGGCGGCCCCCGATGGGTTCAGCGTCACCGCCATGCTCTCGGGCGACCTGGCCCGCGCGGAGCTGGACGTCGTCGCGCGAGTTGGGCAGGGGTCCGTTTCGGCGCGGGGAGAGATCGGCGAGCTTACGACGGAGCCGACCGCGAAATTCCTTCTGGACGCGCAGCATCCGGACCTCACGAGCCTCCTGCGCGCGTTCGTTCCGAGTTATCGACCCGCGCTCGAGGATATTGGTGAGTTCCGGCTTACGACCCAGATCGCATACACGCCGCAGCTGGTCAACGTCACGGCGCTGCAGGGCGCCGTTGGCCCGGTCGCGCTGCAGGGTGAGGCCGAGCTCGACCTTGCCGGCGAAAGGCCCCGCATAATAGCCGCGCTCTCGACCAGCGAGATCATAACCGACTGGTTCCTGGCAAAGCCCGGCGCGGCCGGGACCGGCGAACGCACAGCGTCAACCCCCGGCGCGGCGGAAGCCCAGGACACCCGCGACACGCGTCGCTGGTCGCGCGATCCCATGAATTTCACGGCCCTGAGCGCCTTCGATGCCGACATTTCGCTGACGACCCCGGCGCTCGGCTACGAGGGCTACAGAGTCGAGCAGCCAGAGATTGCAATCAACCTGGAAGCGGGTCGGCTGCAGGTGAAACAACTCGCGGGCCGTGTGTTCGGCGGTTCGTTCTCCATGACTGCGGAGCTGACCGACGGCAACGTGCCCACCGCGTCCATGGTGCTATCCATAGCCG
>JBHICL010000488.1:0-2989 GCA_046759605.1 Alphaproteobacteria bacterium
TTCAACTGGCTGGACAGCCGGCTCACGCCACCCCGCGAGCCGCGGAAGGGCATCGAAGGCGAGCTCTGGATGGTGCACAGCGGCGGTTTCTACCAGGTGGAGAAGATGCAGCTCGCACCGGAGGAGCTGCCGCCTGTCCTGCACTGGTTCAAGTGGGAGGCGGGGTTCACCTGGATCACGGGGATGCTGCTCCTGGTCATCGTCTACTACCTGGGTTCGGGCGCCTTCCTCCTCGACCGGAGCGTCGCCGACATCGGCATGGGCGCCGCGATCGCGATCGGCGTCGGCACGATCGTCATCGCGTGGGTCGCCTACGACGCCCTTTGGCAGTCGTCGTTGGTGCGCGCGGGCGCCGTCCTCGCCGTCATTTCGACCGCCCTCGCCGTTCTTGCGGCGTACGGGCTGAGCCAGGTGCTGAGCGGTCGCGCTGCCTACATGCACGTGGGCGCCATGCTCGGCACCTTGATGGCGGCCAACGTTTGGGTGCGCATCATCCCGGCGCAGCGCCAGCTCGTGGCCGCGACCAAGGCCGGGACCGCTCCCGACGCCAGGCTCGCGGCGAACGCCAAAGAGCGGTCGCTCCACAACAACTACATGACCCTGCCCGTGGTCTTCATCATGGTCAGCAGCCATTTTCCCTCCACCTATGGCCACAGATGGAGCTGGGCGGTCCTGGCCGTGCTCGGCCTGGTGGGCGCCGGGGTCCGGCATTTCTTCAATCTTCGCAACAAAGGGCGGCGGAACGTCTGGCTCATTCCCGCGGCGGCGGTGGCCGTGCTCGCCCTCATGGTCCTCACCGCCCCGCGTCCGGCGGCGCCGACGGCGGGTGACGCGACCGGCGCGGTGGCCGAGCCGGTGTCCTTCGTCGCGGCCCGGGATATCATCATCCGGCGCTGCGTCACATGCCACTCGGCCAACCCGACGGACCCCAATTTCAACGTCCCACCCGCCGACATAGCCTTCGACACGCCGGACCAGATCAAGGCCCTGGCGGCGCGCATACACGCGCGGTCCGTTGCCTCCAGGACCATGCCGCTTGGCAATAACACCGACATGACCGAGGAAGAACGAGGACTCCTCGGCCGCTGGATCGGCGCCGGCGCGGAGATCGAGTAGCGGCCGCCGCGAGGCGCGGTCCCTGGCGTCGGAGCTGAAAGACGGTTCCAGTGCCGTGGGCCAGGGCCAGTCTGCCCGAAAGCAACCCCGCCGGTCACCTCTGACACGGCGGGGTTCTGATCTCTGTGGCCCATCTCGCGGGCTCACCGCCCGGCTACGCAGCCGAGCCTCATCTCGATTATGAAACCTGATTTTCGGAGCTGGGTTCCTTGTCGGGTGGGGTCATCTTCGTAACCTCCCCACGTTCGAGCCGTGCAAATATCGTAGCAAGGAGCGCCGTCGATTGGCAACTGACGGGCCGTGTCAATTGCCGGCCGGGGAGCCGCGGCGGGGCTTCAGGCGAGGAGACGGGCGACCTCCACGACCTCCTGCAGCTCATCGCGCAGACCGTCCCATCGCTCCCGCCCATGGCGGTCCAGCACTCTGGCCTGGGCCTGTTTCCACAGGGGGACGCTGTCGACCAGCGCCAAACGTCCTTCCTCCGTGAGCTCCACGACGCGCAGGCGGCGGTCCCGGGCCGGCACCACCCGTATCAGCCTCTTCCTCTCGAGGGGACGCACATTGCGCGTGAGCGTCGTCCGGTCCATGGCCATCCGCTTCGCCAGTCGCGAGAGGCTCATCGGCCCACGCTCCGCCAGCGCGGCCAGAAGTGAGAACTGGGTGGACCTGAGGCCGCTGGGTTGAAGAGCGTGATCGTACACCTGCGATATCGCACGCGACGCGGAGCGCAGGTTGAAACAGGCGCAATCGCCGGTAATCTCGGGGTGCAACATCATGGAATATCTCCATATATGTTCTTGCGCATATAGTTGTATATGCAGATTCTCGTAGAGTAGTCAATCCCTGTAAAGGCTCATAGACGGCTACATACGTGCGCAAATCTGTGCTGGGTCTTACTTCCGCACCAATGGATATGTCCGTGGAACGGGATGCGCTACGCGGCGTCTTGAAACCGGTTGCGATCGTGCGGGGCCTCGTAGTCGATGACCGGGCCGAGCGGCACGATGCGCGTTGGATTGATGCTCTCGTGGCTGCCGTAGTAGTGCTGCTTGATGTGGAACATGTCGACGGTCTCGGCGATGCCCGGGACCTGGTAGAGGTCGAGCAGGTAGTTCCACAAGTTCGGATAGTCGATGAGACGGCGCAGGTTGCACTTGAAGTGGCCGTGGTATACGGGATCGAAGCGCACGAGCGTGGTGAAGAGCCGCCAGTCCGCTTCGGTGATCCGGTCGCCGGCCAGATAGCGCTCGTTGCCCAGCCGTTTCTCCAGCCGGTCGAGCGCCTCGAACACCGCCGTCGCGGCTTCCTCGTATGCCTCCTGGGTGGTGGCGAAGCCTGACTTGTAGACGCCGTTGTTGACGTTGTCGTAGACGTCCCTGTTGATCTCGTCGATGGTTCCGCGCAGCTCCGGCGGATAGAAATCCACATCCGCGCGGGCCCATTCGTTGAATGCCCCGTTGAACATGCGGATGATTTCCGATGATTCGTTGTTGACGATCGTCGCGGTCTTCCTGTCCCACAGCACCGGCACGGATACCCGTCCCGTGTAGTCGGGCCTGGCCGCCGCGTAGATCTGGTGCAAGTACCTCGCCCCGAACACGGGGTCGGGGACGACGCCCCGCCCCGGCGCGAACGTCCAGCCATGCTCTCCCATGCGCCAGTTCACCACCGAGCGCGAGACGATGTCTTCCATCTCCTTGAGCCTGCGCACGATGAGGGTGCGGTGCGCCCATGGGCAGGCGAGGCTTACGTACAGATGGTAGCGTCCGGGCTCCGCCGCGAAGCCGCCAACGCCGGACGGCCCCGGCTCGCCGGTTGCGGTGATCCAGTTGCGGAACTGGGTTTCCGCGCGAACGTACCTGCCGCGGGTCGT
>JBHICL010000489.1:0-2984 GCA_046759605.1 Alphaproteobacteria bacterium
ACAACAGCCCATGCCCCGGGCAACCACCACCTCCGCCCCGCGCCGTCTGAGAATGCGCACCGTCGCCTCGTTGATGTCCGGCGCCAGTACAGGCTCCGTGCATCCGGTCAGGAGCGCGACCCGGCTCCGGCGGCGGCCCTCGGCGGCAAACACCTGCGGCCGGTCGACCCTGGACGGTTTCGGCACCGTCCGTGGCGCGAGCGCGAGCCACGGAGAGAAGCTCGCGGGGACGAGGGGCCGGACCAGACGTCCCACCCATGCCGCGAGCAGCGCCGCCCGGAGCAAACGCGGACGCGGCAGTATGCGCGCGAGAGCCCGGCGGCGCCAACGCTCGCCCAAGGGCCGGGTGTAGGTCTCCTCGATGTGCCTGCGGGCATGGTCGACGAGATGCATGTAATGGACGGCGGAGGGGCAGGTGGTCATGCAGGAAAGGCACGAGAGGCAGCGGTCGATGTGGGTGACCACCTTCTCCCCGGCCGCCCGGTCATTTTCCAGCATGTCCTTGATGAGGTAGATGCGGCCGCGCGGGCTGTCGAGCTCGTCGCCCAACAGCACGTAGGTCGGGCACGTCGCCGTGCAAAATCCGCAATGCACGCAGGCTCTGAGTATCTTCTCCGACTCGGCGACGTCGGCATCCGCGAGCTGCGCGAGGGTGAAGTTCGTCTGCATGGTCCGCCGTCGACCCCTTTCTACACGCCCGCGTACATACGGCCCGGGTTGAGGATATGCCGGGGGTCGAAGCTCTCCTTGATGCGCCGGGTGAGCGCGGCCAGCGGCTCCGGTTGCGGCTGGAACACCGGGACGGCCGAGCGCAGGTGCTCGGACGCCCGCACCAGGGTCGCGTGACCGCCATGCGACCCCAACGCCGCGCGGACGGTGTCGTGCCCCGCCTCAGGCGCGTTCCCCTCCAGGCTCAGCCAGATCAATCCGCCGCCCCAGTCGAGCATCGCCTCGCCCGGCAGGTGCTTCAGGATTTCCCCGGCCACCAGATGCCCCGACCGGGGTGGAACGGATATCCGCCACAGGACCCGCTCCACGGGCTTCGCGATCAGCGACGCGCTCCCGATCTCGCGCCACAGGGTTCGCGAGTTGGCGCTATGGAGCTCCTCGCGGTCGCCGAAGTCCCTGAGCGCGTCGATCAGCGAACGGCAGCGGGCGGCCACGGAGGCGGCCACGCCCTCGACCCGCACCGCCGTTACCGGGCGGCCCGGCGTACGCACGTGATCGACGGTGGAACGCGCGGCAGCGGTTTCGGGCATGTGGGCGGCGCCGGACACATCGTGGCTGCTTCCCAGGGCCTGGGTGAGCGCTCGCGTGGCCGCCGCCTCGTCGAGGCCGTAGATCAAGACCGTCCGCGTCTTCTCCGGGACGGGCAGCACCTTGAGCGTGAGTTCCGTCATCACGGCGAGCGTTCCGTACGAGCCGGTGAGCAGCTTGCACATGTCATAGCCGGTCACGTTCTTGACCACCCGACCGCCGGTCTTGAACCTCTCGCCACGGCCACTGACGGCATGCACGCCCAGTAGATGGTCGCGCGCGGCGCCCGCTTTGATCCGCCGTGATCCGGAAAGGTTGCACGCGACCGTGCCGCCGATCGTCGCCTTTGCGGGGGCGGTTCCATAGAGGGCGGAGAGATCGGGCGGCTCGAATGCGAGCTGCTGGTTGTGCTCGGCCAGCAGCAACTCGATGTCGCTCAACCGCGCGCCTGGTCCGGCCGCCAGCACGAGCTCTTCGGGCTCGTAAAGCGAGACGTCGCCGAGGGCGGAGAGATCGACCTCGTGCGCGGTCTGGAGCGGGCGTCCCAAGCCTCGTTTCGAGCCGCCGCCAACGACCTCGAGCGGCGTCTCTTCGCCGGCCGCCCAGGCCAGGATCTCCTCGACCTGTTGCGCGTCCTCCGGTCTGAGGTTTTCGGCCACGACGCTAGAAACGCGGCAGGTCCGGATGTGGCATCTGTCCGCGGTGGACGTGCATGCGGCCGAGCTCGGCGCATCGGTGAAGCGTCGGGAACACCTTGCCGGGGTTGAGGAGCTGGCGGGGATCGAAGGCGCATTTCACCCGCTGCTGCTGGTTGAGATCGGCGTCCGAGAACATGACGCCCATGAGGTCCCGCTTCTCCACCCCCACCCCGTGCTCTCCCGTGAGCACGCCGCCCACCTCGACGCACAGCTTGAGGATGTCGGCGCCGAAATCCTCCGCGCGCTCGAGTTCCCCGGGTCGGTTGGCGTCATACATGATGAGCGGGTGGAGATTTCCGTCGCCGGCGTGAAACACGTTGGCGACGCGCAGCCCGTAGTGCTCCGACATCTCGCCCATGCGCTTCAGAACCTCCGGCAGCCGGTGGCGCGGAATGGTGCCGTCCATGCAGTAGTAATCGGGCGTCATGCGGCCCACCGCCGGGAACGCGGCCTTGCGACCGGCCCAGAAGCGAAGACGTTCCTCGTCGCTATGGCTTGCGCGGATTGTCGTGGCCCCTTGGGCGCGCGCAATGTCGCTGACGACATCGATCAGGTGGTCGACCTCCACCTCAGGTCCGTCGAGCTCGACGATCAGAAGCGCGCCGGCGTCGAGCGGATAGCCCGCCTTGACGAACGCCTCGGCCGCGTGGACCGCCGGCTTGTCCATCATCTCCATACCCCCCGGGATGATCCCGGCGGCGATGACGGCGGCCACGCAGTCGCCCGCCGCCTCCGAGGTCTCGAACCCCAGGAGCACGGCCCGGGCCGCGATGGGTTCTGGCAGGATGCGCACCGTGACCTCGGTGATGATGCCCAGGAGCCCCTCGGAGCCGGTGACCAAACCGAGGAGGTCGTAGCCGTCCGCGTCCAGGTGACGGCCACCGAAGCGAACCACCTCGCCATCCGGCAGCACCAGTTCCAACCCCAGCAGGTTGTTCGTCGTAAGGCCATATTTGAGGCAGTGCACGCCGCCGGAGTTCTCGGCGACGTTGCCGCCGATGGTGCAGGCGATCTGGCTCGAGGGATCCG
>JBHICL010000490.1:0-2971 GCA_046759605.1 Alphaproteobacteria bacterium
GGGTGCTCGAGGCCGATCTCGACGAGCTGGCTCAAGTCGCGGGGGCTGACCCACATGGCCAGGTGCCGCGCGGTGAACGGCTCGTCCAGAAACGCGCCGACGCGGATGCACATGACCTGGGCGCCGTATCTGTCGGCGTAGAGGCTCCCGAGGGCTTCGCCGAACGCCTTGCTGACGCCGTAGCGGCTGTCCGGCCGGACCGTGACGTCGTGGGTGATGCGGGACTCGCGACCGTAGAAGCCGACCACGTGGTTGGTGCTCGCGAAGACGACCCTCCCGACGCCGCGCTGTCTTGCCGCCTCGAAGAGGTTGTAGGTGCCGACGATGTTCGAGTGGAGAATATTCTCGAACGTATCCTCCGCCGGTATGCCGCCCAGATGCACGATCCCGTCGATATCCGTCATCAAGGGGATGAGCTGGTTCAAATCCGCGAGATCCGCGCGCGCGAACGCCTCGCCTTCGCCGAGCTCCCCGATCGGCGCCCGATCGGTAAGGCGAAGGTCATATTTCCCGTGCAGGTGCTCTCGCAGCCTCGTGCCGATGTTGCCGGCGGCTCCCGTCAAGAGGATTCGCTTCATCGCTTGGTTCCTGGCGGCAAGTCATTAGGGCGGCGCCTCGCAGCCTAGCACGCGCCACCGCGGCGAGCGGCGGCGCACCGTGGCCGTGGAAGCGGGTAATTGGGGGTTTCCCCCAGTTCCTAGGGGATTTGACCTGATTTCCCTAGAGCGGTCCACGTGTCACACTGCGGTTCTTCTGCTCTTCTGGTATGCGTTGCTATTCCCTCTCGGCCCCGGTGCTCCGAATGCGGAGCACCGGGCCTTTCTTTATTTCTTTTCCCTTCCTACAGTCCTTTTCCGCAGGCACGCCCACGAGGAGGCGTGGCCGGGGCGAACGGTGGATACTCGCACGGCGCGAGTCGTCATGGTATGTCGTCGGGCACGTTACGTGACTGTCTCGTCCGGCGAAACCAGGGAGCGTGTTCCATGCGGACGACCAATCCTCTTTTCAGACTCTTCGGCCAGTCCCCTTTCAAGCCCCTGCAGGAGCATATGCGACTGGCCGTCCGTTGCGCGGAAGAGGTGCCTGGCTTGTTCGAGGCCGTGTGCGCGGGCGATCAGGAGAAGGTCGAGGCCATAAGGGACGAGATTTTCAGCCTCGAGAACTCCGCCGATGCAGTGAAAAACGAGCTTCGCGCCCACCTGCCAAGGAGTCTTTTTCTGCCGGTCGACCGGGGTGACCTCCTCGAGATACTGGATCTGCAGGACTCCATCGCCGACACCGCACAAGACATCGCCGGCATGCTGGTCGTGCGACCCATGACCTTGCCCGAGTCGCTCCGTGTGCCGCTCCTCGATCTCACACACCGGTGTGTGGATGCCTGTAAGCATATGGCCAGGATTATCGAGGAATTGGATGAACTCATGGAAACAGGTTTTCGCGGCCGGGAGTCCGAGATCGTTCTGGATATGATTGACGAACTCAACAAGATCGAAACGGAGACCGATCTCAAGGGAACGGAACTGCTCCACGAGCTCTTCGCCCAGGAAGGTGTTTTGGACCCGGTTTCTCTTATCATCTGGCTCAGGTTAATTCACTGGATCGGCGATCTTGCGAACTATGCCGAAAAAGTCGGCAACCGACTACGCCTTTTGCTTGCACGCAAATAAATTTCCGTATCGACGCTTAAGCATATAAAGAGAATGGAGATCATCTTTCAGTACGGGCCGATCTTTATAGCAATCGCCGTCATATTCGGCTTGTTCATGACGTGGGGAATTGGCGCCAACGATGTTGCCAACGCCCTCGGTACGTCGGTCGGATCCGGTGCTCTTACCGTAAGTACAGCAATTCTTGTCGCCGCCATTTTCGAGTTCACAGGCGCAACTTTGGCTGGCGGGCATGTAACCAGCACTATTCGAAAGGGCATCATAGACGCCGCACCCACCGTAAACGAACCCGAGACCCTGGTCTTCGGAATGCTGGCGGCGCTTTTGGCCGCTGCCATCTGGCTGGCGGTGGCCTCGGTGAAGGGATGGCCGGTCTCCACCACCCACTCCATTGTTGGTGCCTTGGTTGGGTTTGGTGTTGCTGGCATCGGCATGGACGCCATCAATTGGGGGAAGATCACTCAAATAGCGGCGAGTTGGGTGATCTCACCGGTAATCGGTGGTGGTATCGCATTTGCCTTGATAACAAGCATACGCATCCTTGTCCTCAATTCAGACAGGCCCTTTCACAGCGCCGTGCGGTGGGGTCCGATCTATGTTTTCTTTGTCGGATTCACCATTGCGCTCCTTACGATTTTCAAGGGATTGAAACACCTGAACCTCGAGCTCAGTCTGCTCGCGAGCTTCGCCGCGGCGATTTTGATTGGTGGCGTTTCCGCCGCTATCGGATCTCTTCTGATCACGCGCGTACACGTGGATAAATCCGCCGATAGAGAGTTCCACTATGCGAGCGTGGAGAGGGTGTTTGCGCCAATGATGATATTTACCGCCTGCGCCATGGCCTTTGCTCACGGCTCCAACGATGTCGCCAACGGTATCGGTCCATTGGCCGCGGTTTATGGTCTGGTCAAGTCTGGTGGCGAGGTTGCCCAGACTTCGCCATTGCCTGTATGGGTCCTCGTGCTCGGCGGCGGCGGTATCGTGCTCGGCCTCGCGACCTATGGCTATCGTGTCATGAGGACAATCGGGACGAGAATAACCGAGCTCACGCCAACCCGCGGCTTTTGCGCGACAATGGCGGCCGCGTTGACGGTCGTTCTCGCGTCACGAACGGGGCTGCCCGTCTCGACCACCCACATCGCCGTAGGCGCCGTCATGGGAGTCGGATTGGCGCGAGGCGTGGCGGCTCTCGACCTTTTCGTGATCAGGAACATCGTCATTTCCTGGCTGGTCACCCTGCCCGTCGGGGGATTGTTGGCCGCGTTCTTCTTTTACGTCTTGAAATCGATGTTCACGTAGCGGCC
>JBHICL010000491.1:0-2959 GCA_046759605.1 Alphaproteobacteria bacterium
AGGACATCGGTTCGGGCACCCATGTGTGGAAGTTTTCCGAGGACGTGCGCGCCGGGAAGATGAGCCTCGCGGACTTCATGGATGCCGAGGCCTGCATGTCGCGCTCGGCCGGGCACTGCATGACCATGGGAACGGCATCGACCATGGCCTCGATGATGGAGGCGTTGGGGATCGGCCTGCCGACCAACGCCGCGATTCCCGCCGCCGACAGCCGCCGCTACGTGCTGGCCCACGTGGCGGGCCGGCGTATCGTCGAGATGGTGCGCGAGGACGTCAGGATCTCACGCATCCTGACCCGCGAGGCGTTCGAGAACGCGATCCGCATGAACGGCGCCATCGGCGGCTCCACCAACGCGGTGGTCCACCTGATCGCCATCGCCGGCCGGCTCGGCGTCGAGCTCACGCTGGACGATTGGGACCGGCTCGGCCACGACGTGCCGTGCCTCGTGAACCTGATGCCGTCGGGCGAATATCTCATGGAGGATTTCTACTATGCCGGCGGCCTGCCGGTCGTCATGAAGGAGCTGAGCGACCTTCTGCACCTCGACGCCTTGACGGTATCGGGAAGCACGGTCGGCGAAAATATCGCCGATGCGGAGAACTACAACAAGGAGGTCATCTTCGGCCGCGACGCGCCTTTCAAGGCCCAGGGCGGGATCGCGGTCCTGCGCGGCAACCTGGCCCCCGACGGGGCCATCCTCAAGCCGTCGGCGGCGACGCCCGAGCTCATGCAGCACCGTGGCCGCGCCGTCGTGTTCGAGGACATCGACGACTACAAGGCGCGCATCGACGACCCCAGGCTCGAGGTGACCCCCCGGGACGTCCTGGTGCTCAAGAACTGTGGCCCCAAGGGCTATCCGGGTTTTCCCGAGGTCGGCAACATGGCGCTGCCGCCGCAGATCCTCAAGGAGGGCGTGACGGACATGGTGCGCATATCGGACGCGCGCATGTCGGGGACCGCGTACGGGACCGTGGTCCTTCATACCGCGCCGGAGGCCGCGGCCGGCGGGACGCTGGGGTTGGTGCGCTCGGGGGACATGATCGAGCTCGATGTGGCGGGCCGGCGCCTCAACCTCGAGGTGGACGACGCCGAGCTGGAGCGGCGGCGGGCCGAGTGGACGCCCCCGGAACCGCCGATCACGCGGGGCTACTACCAGCTCTATCACGAACACGTGCTGCAGGCCGACCGGGGCGTCGATCTGGACTTCCTCGTCGGCGGCAGCGGCGCGCCCATTCCGCGCGAAAGCCACTAGCCGGGGGAGGGTTCGGGATGAGCGAGGTCCGGTGCGTTCTCGATGCGAGGGCAAACCTGGCCGAGGGGCCGGTCTGGGACGCGGAGCGCGGTCTCTTGTGGTGGGTCGACATCAAGGTGCCGATGCTGCACGCCTTCGACCCCGAGAGTGGCGATGACAGGATCTTCCCGGTACCCGATGTCCTGGGCGCGGCGGTTCCGCGGGCGAGCGGCGGTCTGGTGCTGGCGCTGCGCGATGGGTTCTATGCCTACGACCCGGAGACGGCCGAGGCACGGGTGATCGCGCGGCCGGAGAGGGACCGACCGGGCAACCGGTTCAACGACGGCAAGTGCGACCGCCGTGGCCGCTTCTGGGCCGGGACCATGGACGACGCCGAGGTGGAGCCGAGGGGCGACCTCTACCGCCTCGATCCGGACGGCTCCACGGCGCACTTTCCCGCGGGCTTCGTGGTCACGAACGGGCTCGGCTGGAGTCCCGACGACCGGATCATGTACTTCACCGACTCCGTTGGCCAGGTGATCCACGCCTATGACTACGACATCGAGACCGGGAATATCGACAACCGCCGCGAATTCGTGCGCACCGATCCGGATGGCGGGTATCCCGACGGGCTCGCGGTGGACGGCGAGGGGTTCGTGTGGAGCGCCCATTGGGACGGCTGGCGCGTCACCCGTTACGACCCGGACGGCCGGGTCGAGCGGGTCCTCGACCTGCCGGTACCGCGCGTGACGTCCTGTGCCTTCGGCGGAGCCGATCTGTCGACCCTCTATATCACCTCGGCGCGCATCGGTCTCGACGCCGCGGCCCTCGAACGCGCGCCCTTGTCGGGGGGCATCTTCGCCTTGCAGCCGGGGGTGAGCGGACTGCCGGAACGCGGCTACGCGGGCTAGGTTCGGGTTTGCACAGGCTCATGGGGAGTGAATGGGAACATGGATGAATTCGCCACCTATCCAAGCCTCAGGGATCGCGTCGTCCTGGTGACGGGGGGCAGCTCGGGCATCGGCGCCGACATGGTCCAGCACTTCGCCGCCCAGGGATCGAAGGTGGGCTTCGTGGGCCAGAACGAGGCGGCGGCCGCCGAGGTGGTGCGCGCAAGCGTCGAGAGGGGCGAGCACAGACCCCTGTTCCTGAAGTGCGATCTCAGGGACATCGAGGGGCTGAGGGCGGCCATCAGAGAGACCGAGGAGGCGTTGGGCACGATCACCGTCCTCGTCAACAACGCCGCCCACGACGAGCGCCACGACATGGCGGAGGTGACGCCCGAGTACTGGGACGACCGCATGCATGTGAACCTGCGGCACCAGTTCTTCGCGATCCAGACCGTGGCCCCGGGGATGAAGGCCGCTGGCGGCGGCTCGATCGTGAACCTCGGCTCCATCTCCTGGATGATCAAGACCACCGGCATGCCGGCCTATACCACGGCGAAGGCCGCGATCCAGGGGCTGACCCGGACCATGGCGCGGGAGCTGGGACCGGACAACATCCGCGTGAACTGCGTCGCGCCCGGTTGGATCATGACCCAGCGGCAGATCGACCTGTGGCTCACCCCCGAGGGCGAGGCGGATCTGATGGCCGGGCAGTGCCTCAAGCGCAGGCTCTATCCACCCGAGGTCTCACGCCTGGTGCTGTTCCTGGCCGCCGACGACTCGAGCGCCTGCACCTCGCAGAGCTACGTCGTCGACGGCGGCTGGGCGGGCCTGTGAGCC
>JBHICL010000492.1:0-2950 GCA_046759605.1 Alphaproteobacteria bacterium
TGCCGACCAGGTTCTTGCCGTGCCGGGTGTTGATGCCCGTCTTGCCGCCGACCGAGCTGTCCACCTGGGCCAACAGGGTCGTTGGCGCCTGCACGTAGCCGACGCCCCGGAGCGCCACGCTGGCGGCGAATCCGGCCACATCGCCAACGACACCGCCACCACAGGCGACGATCGTCGTTCCCCGTTCGATGCGTAGCTCGAGCAGGCGCTCCAGCAGCGAGCCAAGCTCGCCAAGGCTCTTGGTCCCCTCGCCGGCTGGGAGCACGATCAGATGGTGGCCGATCTCCGCGTCGTCAAGCGAGCGGGTGAGGCTGTCCAGATGCAGGCCGGCGACGTTGTCGTCGGTCAGGACGATGACACGGCGCTCGTCGAGAACCGGAAGCATGAGCCTTCCGGCTTCGGCGAGCAGCCCGGGTCCGATGACGATCCGGTAGCTGCGCTCTTCGAGATCGACCGAGACGGTAGCGTTCATGGCTCTCAGGGATCCGTGCTCACCGCCATATGGCGCTCCAGCTCACGCACGACGCGGGCCACCGTTTCCTCGAGCGGCCGGTCGTCAACCTCGACGATGATATCGGCTTTCGCGTAAACCGGCTCGCGCTCGGCCATGAGGCGGGCGAGCACCTGGCGCGGCTCGCCTTGTCTAAGCAAGGGCCGGTGGCTGCGTCGTGAGGTCCGGCGAACCAGCGTATCCAGGTCGGCCTTGAGCCACACCGATATCGCGGAGTGCTCGATACGACGACGCGTCTCGAGATCCATGAAGGCGCCCCCGCCCGTGGCGAGAACATGGGTCGGGCCAGCCAGCAACCTGGCGATGACGCGGCGCTCTCCGTCCCGGAAGGCAGCCTCGCCGTGCACTTCGAAGATCTCGGCTATCGTGCAGCCGGCGGCGGCCTCGATTTCCGTGTCGGCATCCACGAACGGGACGTTGAAAAGCGCCGCGAGCTGTCGGCCAAGGGACGACTTGCCCGCCCCCATGAGACCCACGAGGACCACGCTCTGCGGCAAAGTCGGGGTCGCCGAGTCGCCTTCGACCTCCCGGCGGCGGGCGAATTTCATCTTATTCATCAATGGTTAAACCCGAAGGACCACGTACCGAGTTTACAGATCGCCACGAAATCGCCATGGTTCCAGCATAACACAAAAGGCGAACGGCCGCCGCCGCGGCGGCGTTGGCCCGACTGTGTCGAACGTTGACAGAAATGGCAATCCAGCTGCAATGAGTAGACGGATCCAAGTTGCAATCGTACTGGTGGCTTTGGTCATCGCCGGCGGGACGGCGTTCCTGGCCGCCTGGGACATTCCGGCACCGCTGCGTACGATCGAAAAAGTCATTCCGAATGACCGATTTCCGCGCTAGGCACCTGGCCGTCGGCGCGCTGACCATCGGAATCGTCGGCTTCCTTGCGCTCGGCGGGGGGCCGGTCCAGGCCCAGGCGCCGATCAAGCTCATACCACGCAAGCCCGCACAGGTAGAGCCCGAGGTCCAACCGGGGACCGCTCCCACGGCCGACGAGCCGGCTCGCACGACGCTGGAGCCGGGGATCAAGGTCGAAGGGCTCACCGATGTGGATGTCGAGGCCATCGGGCTGCTCGGCCCCGCCCAGAATGGCTTCGGTGTGGGTATGTGGCAGGGCACGTCGCGCGAGCTCGTGGAGCGTCTGGTTCCCGAGTTGCCAGCGAGGACCGAGAGCCGTATTGCCCGCGACCTGATGCGCCGGCTGCTGTTGACGACCGCGACGCCGCCGGAGGGTGCAGGCACGGGCGGCAGCCTGATCAAGCGCCGTGTGGAGCGTTTGCTGGCCATGGGCGACGTGGCGGCGGTGGACGGGCTCCTGCGCGCCTCGCCCAAGCGGGTTGACGAGCCGGAGCTTGCGCGCAGCTCCGTCGACAGTCTCTTGCTGCAGTTCGACTTTGCCGGCGCCTGCGGCGAGATCGAGGCCGCATCCCGCCAATACACCACGGTCTTCTGGCAGAAAGCGCTCGTGTTCTGCCAGGCGGTTGCGCAGCAGCATGCGCAGGCGAGTCTCGGTCTGGAGCTTCTTCGCGAGCAGGGCGCCGACGACGATCGGGTCTTTTTCGCGCTCATCGACGTGCTTGCCGGGGCCGAGCCGGCCGCCGTTGCCGAGGCCCGTGGAGAGGCGAGCCCGCTGAACCTGGCGCTGTTGAGAGCCGCCCGCGCGCCCGTGCCGGCCTGGTTCGTGGCCAGTTCCGATCCGGCATTGCTGAGCACGATTGCCGCAAGCCCCAATGCCGACCTCGACATTCGCCTCCGGGCGGCCCACCACGCTACGCGGATCGGCGCTCTGCCGACGGAGACCCTGGCGACCATTTACGAAAACCTGCCCGCCGGCGACGATATTGCACCGGGCGAAGGCGGCGAGGAGAATGGTCCCTACGCCGTGGCTCGTGCCTATCGTGCCGCGCGGACGGAGACGGTCCCGGCGGCGCGAGCCGAAGCGCTGCGACGGGTGTGGCGCCTCGCCCGCGAGAGCGGCGACTTTCCCACGATTGCCCAGCTCAGCCTGCCGCTCATGGATGAACTTGCCCCTACCCGCGAGATGGCGTGGTTCGCTGGCGAGGCGGCGCGTGCGCTCTTGCTCGCCGAGGAGAGTGAGCAGGCGCAATCGTGGTTTGCGGTCGCGCGCGGCGAAGCTCCTTTCGACGGTGAGGCGGCGCTGGCGGAGGCTCAGGCGTGGCCGTTGCTTCGTATCGCCCTGGGCAGGCCCTCGCCGCGGCCGGCCGCTTCAGCCGAAACCGCGCTTCCGGCGGCGACGAGCCTGTCCCGGGTGGCGCGGGCATCCGAACCTCGCCGGGTCCGGCTGACGCGGGAAAGCCCGTTCCCCTGGAACGACGCCAACCTGCGGCGCTGGCTCGAGACGCAGCGGGAACTGGATCCCGGGCAGGCTCCGCGGCGCGCGGCATTGCTCCTGAGCATCTTCGACGCCCT
>JBHICL010000493.1:0-2949 GCA_046759605.1 Alphaproteobacteria bacterium
GGGACGCTCCGCCGAATAGGCCAGGGAGCCGCAGAACGCCGGTACGTAAGGCCTTGAAGCGGCCCGGTGTGTGTGGTAAACGTATGTGGTAAGCATTGATCTTCGCGAGCGAACTCATGGCCTCTTACCTTCAGAAACGCCGCCACCGCTGGTATGCCGTCCTGGAGATACCGAAGGCCCTTCGCCCCCACTTTGGCAACAAACCCCGGTTCATTCAATCCCTCGAAACAGATAGCCGCATCGTGGCGCAACGTCGTGTCGGGCCGGTCATCGCTGCATGGCGATCCGAGATTGCGCGAGCGCGCCAAGGGCCGAACGACGATGCAGCATTCTTCCGGCGCGCGCTCCTGAACGCCAAGACCGAAGAACAGCGGCAGACGATCCTAGAAGAGATCGAGTACGCGGCGTGGGATATCGGCGCAATCAACGTTGACCAGATAGGCGAACGACCGTCAAGCGATCCCGAGGCGCGGCGGTTCTATGCGAGTGCCACGGGCCAGCTTGCGAGCTTCACCGAACACCTTGACGAATGGTTGGCCACCTCCCGCGCCACGAAGAAGACCCAGGATATGCAGCACTCCGATGTTCAACGCTTCGCTCGCGAGTTCGAGACGGTGCAGGACGTGAACCGGAAGGACGTGCGGAGGTGGATTACCAAGTTGATGAACGGGGACGGTCTTACACCCAAGACGGTACAGCGTATCCTGAGCGCCCTCCGAGGATACTGGCGGTATCTCCAAAGCATCGAGGTGGCGGGCGAGGATCACGAGCCCTTTAGCAAGCTCGACGTGGCCCGGCAGAACAAGCGAACCGGGCCGCGATCTAAGCGCCAGCCGTTCGAGCCGGCAGACGTGTTGAAGCTACTCGATGCAGCCATAGAGCGGGGTGACGACCAGCTAGCGGACTTGATCCGCCTAGGAATGTGGACCGGCTGTCGGATCGAGGAGCTTTGCGCGCTGAAGGTCGAGCAGGTGAAGGGCGATCACTTCGCGGTCGGCGAGGCTAAGACCGCCGCAGGATGGCGCGACGTTCCTATTCACCGCGAGCTTCAGCAGGCCATCGCGCGGCTGATCGATGACAGCAAAGACGGCTACGTACTGAGCGGCCTTTCTGAGAACAAATACGGGGATCGCTCGAATGCCGTTGGCAAGCGCTTCGGTAAGCTCAAGGCTGATTTCGGTTTCGGCCCGCAATACGTGTTCCATAGCATCCGCAAGACGGTTGTGACGGCCCTAGAGAACGCTGGGGTAGCTGAGAACGTCGTGGCCGATATCGTAGGTCATGAAAAGCCAAGCATGACCTTCGGGCTTTACAGCGGCGGGACCTCGCTAGCGGTGAAGCGCAAGGCGCTGGCCAAGCTGGCTTACTGACTTCCGCAATGTGGCTGTAAGCAGACTTGGCGTGCGACCGCGCTGATGGTCTGCTGCTGATGCGGTGGACGGCTCCTATCACCGGCATCGCGTTGTGCCAAATTGCGGTGTGATTGATGAACTGCCAAATAGGAGCCGTCCATGAACGAAGTTACCACGATCGGTCTTGATCTCGCGAAGAACGATTTTCAGGTTCACGGTGTCGATGCGTCGGGTTGGCCTAGAGTCAAGTTTTAGGCTCTAAGCGGGCATCGTTGTACCGCACCGAACCCGATCCCCAGTGGATCAGACGCCACGTTATCCAAGCTTCGTCCCACGGCTCCGGTTTTAACGGGCATGGCCGCGAATATTGGCGCGTCCTCGCCGTGCTGGTCGATCAGGCGCTTGGCGGAAGGGTAGATGTCAATTTCATCGGGTACAGGGCTATCCTCCCGCCGTCACAATCTCACACTCACCTATGACATGGAAGGCCAAACATCATGTCCTTACCAAAGGGTATTCGCAAAAGGGGCAATTCCTTCAGCGTAGACATCACCTATCAGGGTAGGCGGCTTACCGCCACCACCCACTCGTTTAAGGAAGCAAAGCAAAAACGCGCGGAGCTCGCGTATTTGCTCATGCATAAGGGCGCCGGTCGCGAGGTTGGGCGAAAAAGCGTCCGCATTTGGACTTTGGGTCGCGCCTTTGATCGCACCGTCGCGCTCGATTGGTCGCGGTCCGTAGCCGGCTACTCAAGAATCCGCTGTGCCAAGACGGCGATCAAATATTTCGGCCACGGGAGGCCGCTCAATACCATCGATACCGAGGCCATGGACAGCTGGTGCTCGGAGCTTGAGAGGATCGGGAATGCTGACGGGACGATTAACCGCAAGTTCTCGGCCCTCTCGAAAATGATGAACGTTGCTCTTGACCGTAATGGGCTCGATACCAAGCCCAAGGTCCCCTTCCGCAAGGAGTTGCAGAATCGCACGCGCTTCTTAACCCGGGAAGAGGAGACAACCCTCCTTCAATTGCTCCGGCACTGGGGGCGGACGACCGAGGCCGATGCCTTCACCGTTCTAATCGACACCGGGGTCAGGATCGGTGAGCTTGTGCGTCTCACCGATAAGGACATTGACTTCGCCAAGGGGATGATCGAGGTCTGGAGCTGGAAATCCGGCCGCGCAAGATCGGTCCCCATGACGAAGCGGGTCCGCGCCATCGTCAAGCGTCGTTATGTAGGGAAGCGGGACCACAAACTGTTCCCGCCCGGCCACCACTTCTATCGTAGGGCCTGGGACCGGGCTCGAACCCATATGGGGCTCGCGGATGATCCGCAGTTCGTGATCCATGCGCTACGCCACACTTGCGCATCACGCCTGGTGCAAGGTGGTGTGAATCTGTTGGTGGTCAAGGAATGGATGGGCCATGCCGGTATCCAGGTGACTTTGCGGTATGCCCATCTGACGCCAATCAACTTCCTCGAAGCGGTCAAGGTTTTGGAGTCACGAAATATGGTATCTCTTGACTCAACGATGTTGCGCAGTGTGTTGCGGCACCCTAATTTCGTAAGAGGGAGTAAGAAGGGGGCGTGGTGAAA
>JBHICL010000494.1:0-2948 GCA_046759605.1 Alphaproteobacteria bacterium
CGCTACCGACCTGCGAATACTGTCAGGGGATAATCAAGACAGCAACGATCTCTTTCGGTCAACCTATGCCCGAAGCGGCGATGCGCCGCGCGTTCGAGGAGACAATCCTTTGTGATCAGTTCCTCGCGATCGGATCCTCGCTTGTTGTTTATCCGGCCGCTGATTATCCTGTACTGGCAAAAGAGCGTGGTGCACGGCTCGTCATTATCAGCCGTGAACCTACCCCGATCGATTCGATTGCCGATCTGGTTATAAATGCCGAGATTGGTCCGACTTTGGGCGCAGCCGCGGGCTTCGACTGACGCACGGCTCAGTCCGAAGCATACTTCTCCTCGGCTTCGTAGTATTCCGGGAAGCCCACGATTTCGCGCAGATGCGCAAATTCTGCTAACCGCTCTGGGTGACGGCCGGCTTTAATTGCCGCCAGTGCATCTTCCATCGCCTTGATGCCAGCGAGCATCAACGTAATCGGGTAGATCACAATTTGATAACCGATCGCCTCCAGGCGTTCGGGTGGGAGTAGCGGCGTATCGCCCTGTTCCACCATGTTAGCCAGCTTTGGGCCTGGAACGCCTTCGCAATACGCCCGCATCTCGTCTTCATTACGCGGCGCCTCCAGAAACGTGATATCCACACCCATCTCGGTAAAGGTACGAGCACGGAAAATGGCTTCCTCCAGACCATCGGTCGCATTGGCATCGGTGCGCGCCATAATAAGTATGTCAGCGCCCGCGTCGCGCGCGTCGATCGCCGCTTGTATGCGCGCGAACGCTTCGTTCCGACCGACTATCTGCTTACCGCGCGTATGACCGCAACGCTTCGGCGCGACCTGGTCCTCGATCATGACGCAAGCAAAGCCTGCCTGAGCATAACCGCGGACCGTGCGCTGCACATTGATTGCGTTACCGTAACCCGTGTCTCCATCACCGATTACCGGAATCGAGACAGCGCTACAGATGTTTCTGCCTTGATCGACCATCTCGCTGTAGGAAATGAGCCCCGTGTCCGGCATACCGATACGGGCGGCGGACACAGCAAAGCCGCCCATAAACGTTGCTTGGAAGCCGGCACGCTCGATGAGCTTCGCCGATAAGGCGTCGAAGCAGCTCGGCATTACAAGAATACCTGGTTCGGTCAATAGTGCGCGCAGGCGCTCCGCTGGGCTCATCATACGCTCCTCGTTTCGCTTCTCTGCATTCCAAGAAATGCTAATCCTAATGCTGGCAAAACAACAACCGCGTTTATCTCCTTCCCCTTTTATGGGGAGGACGTGGGTGCGGGTCAGGCGTTAGCAAACAACAGTACGGACATAATGGCAAAGATCACGCCTAATCCCTTTCGAACGGTCAGGCGTTCTTTAAGAACGGCGATCGCCAGCACACCCGCAGCGCGCACGAAGTCCGCGTATTCCCCGAACTCGGCGAGACCGTGCTTAACCTGGCCGAGCGAGCCGCAAAAGACGAGATTCGCGTGGAGGGTCTCGGGGCACACGCGCTTGTCAAAGCGGTTCCACATGTCCTCGTAGAAGCGCTCGATCAGGCGAAGATCGGGAGACGATGATGGACCTGCCTCGGTCACTTACCCCGGAAGCGGGGGCTGCGCTTCTCCGCGAAGGCGGCCTCCGCCTCGCGATGATCCTCGCTCAGCCAGAGCTCGGCGAAGGCTTCCGTGGCGAGCATGCGGGCCTCGCCCCGCGGCAGGTGATAGGCGGATTGCAGCACCCGCTTGCTGGCGGCGAGGGCAAGAGGCGCGGCGTCCGCGAACTTCTCGGCGAGCTCGAGGCCGGCATCCGCCACGCTCTTCTCGGTCACCACCCGGTTGACGAGCCCGAGGCGCTGGGCCTCCACCGCGGGTATCGGCTCGCCCGTCGCGAGCAGCTGGATAGCTGTGCCGTAGCCGCAGTTTCGCGCGAGACGCTCGATGCCGTGCCAGCCGGCAATGAGTCCCAGCCGCACGTAGGGAAAGCCGATGGTGGCACCAGGGGCGGCGAGGCGAATATCGCAGGCCAGCATGAGCTCGGCGCCGCCGCCCAGCGCGTAGCCGTTGACGGCGGCGATGACCGGTACCGGCAAAGCCTCGAGGGTATCGAGCACCCGGCGGGGACGGGCGAAGGCGGCCTCCAGCTCGTCCTCGGTGCGCAGCTCCCGGTACTGCTTGATGTCGCCGCCGGAGCAAAAGAACTTGCCGCCCGCCCCGGTGATGACCACGGCCCGGAGCCGCCGGTCCCGGTCGATGCCGGTCAGCGCCTCCTCCAGGGCGGCGCTCACCTCGGCGCTGATCGCGTTGCCCGCATCGGGCCGATCGATGGTGAGCAGCAGGGCGCCGCCAACCCGTTCGGTTCGCAACACCTCAGAGCTCATCTCGTTCTACGAAGTGCAGAAGCAGGCCGCCGAGGGCCCGGGGATGGACGAAGCCGATGAGGGCGCGCCGGGATCCGGGCCGGCCCACGGTGTCGATCATGTCGAGGCCCGCCTGCGCGAGCCTGTCGAGGGTGGCGTTGATGTCGGGAGTCTTCAACGCGAGATGATGCAAGCCCGGCCCGCGCCGTGCAATGTAGCGTCCGATCGCGCCCTTGTCGCCGCGCGTGTTACCGGGAGCGTCTCGAGCGGGGCCTTCCTCGGCGCCGGCGCCGCCGGAGGGATTGAAGGGCTGCAGCAACTCGAGCTCACAGTCACCCACGGTGATGAAGCTCACCCGCAAGCCGCCCACCGGTTCCGGCGCGCGATTGTGATACACCACCCCGTACTTGTCCGAAGTAAAGCTCTCCACCGCCATCCGCACTTCCATGTCGGTCTGGGTGCTCTCCACGGCGAAGCCGAGCCGACCCGAGAACACGGCGGTGGCGGCCGCGTTGTCGTCGCAGGCGACGCCGATGTGATCGATGCGCTCCACCACCTCGCTGCTCGACGGTACCGACCGGGGCGCGGTGACGCGGGTGAGCACGCCGC
>JBHICL010000495.1:0-2946 GCA_046759605.1 Alphaproteobacteria bacterium
AACGTCACCTTCGTCGAGGGCGATGCTCAGAGCTATGCCTTCGAACCCGTCCACGACTTCTGCTTCGCGCGCTTCGGCACCCAGTTCTTCGAGAACCCGGTCGTGGGACTCAGGAACATGCGGACCTCGCTCAGGCCCGGTGGCGTGATGACGATGATCGTCTGGCGCACCATCGACGACAATCCCTGGCTCGGTCTGCCGAAGGAGATCGTGCTGCAGTTCTTGCCGCCGCCGGGCGAAGACGCGAGGACCTGCGGACCGGGCCCGTTTTCCATGGCTGACGAGGAGATGGTGACCAAGCAACTCGAGATCGCGGGCTACACGGGCATCGAGTTCGAACGCATCGACGCGCCGCTGGTGGTGGGCCGCACGCCGGAAGACGCCGTCGGTTTCCAAATCGCCCTCGGGCCGGCCGGCGAGGTCTATCGCGAAGCCGGCGAAGTGGCCGAACGGCGTCAGGACGAAATCTCGGACGCGCTCAAGGTAGAACTAAGCCGCTACGAGACCCCGGAAGGTATTGTCATGGACTCGAGCTCCTGGAAGATCACCGCCCGCAACCCCGGATAGGCCGACAAGGTGCGCCCTAACGGGCGTCATGAATGACCGGAACTGGCTGGCTAGGAAGCGAAGTCCGGGCCATGTCTGCGGCAGGTCCGTTCTGCCCCTGGCAGCGGACGTTCGAGCGCCGACGTCCGGTTTCCCGCTATCTACGTCAGCTTCGAGGGGAAGAGCGGGCATACCTTGCGCGTACCCGTGACAGCCGCTCATGACCGACCCTTAGCGGTCCTGGGCTGCGCTCTGCGCTAAACCCGGTGGGGGTCAGACATGTGTCGATTTCTTCGCCGAGGACTCCCCTCTCGGCTATATGGTAGTTTGGGTGTCGGGAGAAAGTCGCAGTGGCCGAACAAAGGAAACTGGCTGCGATCCTCGCGGCGGATGTGGTCGGGTTCAGCCGGCTCGCCGGTGCCGATGAAGACCGGACTTTGGCGCGACTCAGAGCGCTACGCAGCGATCTCATCGATCCTACCATCGCTGTGCACAGGGGGCGCGTGATAAAGCGGACGGGCGATGGTGCGCTCGTCGAGTTCACGAGCGTTGTAGACGCTGTGCGCTGTGCCATCGAGGTGCAGACGGCGATGGTCGAGCGTAATGCCGGACTGCCCCCGGAGCGCCGCATTGAGTTCCGCATCGGCATCCATCTGGGAGACGTCGTCGAGGAGAGCGACGGCGATCTTATGGGCGACGGTGTCAACATTGCTGCGCGGCTCGAGGGCGTCGCCGAACCGGGCGCGATATGTCTGTCCGAGGATGCCTATCGCCAAGTGCGATCCCGGCTCGATCTCTCGATCAGCGATCTCGGCGAGACGACGCTCAAGAACATCGCCGAGCCGATGCGGATATACTCGCTTCAGGTCGGCCTGGACGCGCAGGCCCAGGCGAGGGCCGGCGGCTCCGCCGAGCCGTCGGCGCAACTGCCCCTGCCGGAGAAGCCTTCCGTTGCTGTCCTTCCCTTCCAGAACATGAGCGGTGACGTCGAGCAGGATTATTTCGCCGATGGCATGGTCGAGGACATCATCACTGGCCTCGCGCGCATCAAGTGGCTGTTCGTCATCGCCCGCAACTCGAGCTTCGCCTATAAGGGAAAATCTGTGGACGTGAAGCAGGCAGGGCGTGAGTTGGGCGTGCGCTACGTTCTCGAGGGGAGCGTCCGCAGGATGGCGAATCGCGTCCGCGTCACCGCGCAGCTCATCGAGGCGGAAAGCGGCCGGCATGTCTGGGCGGATCGTTACGACCGCACTCTTGACGACGTCTTCGCGCTCCAGGACGAGCTCACAATGAGCGTGGTCGCTGCCATCGAGCCGAGCCTCCGCCAAGCGGAGATCGAGCGCGTCAAGCGCAAGCGGCCTGACAGTCTCGACGCCTACGATCTTGTGCTCCGCGCCCTCCCGCACGTCTATCCGGCCATGCCGGACGGAGCCGCGACGGCGCTGTCGCTTCTCGAGAGCGCGCTGGAGAAGGAGCCCGACTATGCGCTGGCGCACGGCTTCGCCGCCTGGGCGCATGAAATCGTCTTCGCGCGCGGCGGCGGGCGCGAGGAGAACCGCCTCGGGGCGGCCCGCCACGCCCATGCGGCGATCGCCCATGGGCGCGACGACGCGATCGCGCTGTCGCTCGGCGGCTTCGCCATGGGCATGGTCGTGCACGACCGCGAAGCCGCGCGCCAGGCCTTCGAGGCGGCGCTGGCTCTCAGCCCGTCATGCGCGCTTACCTATATCCTCGGCAGTGTCGTGATCGTCCTTGCCGGCGATGCGGAACGCGGCATCGAATGGGGCGAGCGCGCACTCCGCCTGAGCCCGTTCGATCCGATCAGCTATGGTCCGTTGTTCTCGATCACCGTCGCCCGTTTGGCGCGCGGCGAGTACGAGGCGGCAGCGGAGGCGGCGCACAAGGTCTTTCAGGCAAATCCCTATTGGAGCTCGGCGCACTTTCTGCTGGCGGCAACGCACGCGAAGCTTGGGCGGCGCGACGCGGCCAAGTCCGCCGCCTTGCGTGTCCTTGAACTGCAGCCTGGCTTTACGATCAGCGGAACTTGCACCGCCTTCGACATTCACCCATCGATCGCCGAGCCCTTGAGCGAAGCGCTCAGCTTGGCGGGACTACCCGCATAAACTCTCACGTCTGGCCCGCTTCAGTGCAGGTTCGACCGTCACCATAGCCTGCTTTTTTCTGCTGTCCCATCCGCAAGCCCGCCGTCGGGAGAGCGCTGAGCACACTGAGTCGCCACGGTCGCTTCTGGCTACAACCGGTTGTAAAGAAGTCTCCGCCGGGACTTCCGCTGTAGATCAGAAAGCTGACCTCTACAGGGTGATGTCCGCTTTGAGGCGGATCACGTCAGCTTCGAGAGGAAGAGCGGGCGTACCTTGCACACATCCCTGACAGCCGCAG
>JBHICL010000496.1:0-2943 GCA_046759605.1 Alphaproteobacteria bacterium
ATAGATGCTGAGGCCGGCGCCGACGGGGATCGCCGCGAGCGCGCTTCCAGCGCTCGCGGCCAACAACGACACCCAGAGTTTCCAAGAGGCCGTGTTCCCAGCCATCGCCAACCCCCTCCGGGATCGAACAAGCGGCGTGGGCGGGGCCGCTTCGCAGACACCTGCACTTGCGACGCCGCCCATTCTACTCCGCCGGAACGCATCGGTGTCAACTGTCTTCACCGTCGACAGCTCCTGGAGAGGCGGGAGCTGATTCCTCAATCGTCACGGTAGGTTCAAAACGCCGATTAACCTAACCTCAGACCTCCTGACCTAGGCGGTCAAGGTAGCTGGAATCACTGACGTTCGTCCGCGCCGTAGTGCGGACCCATACCTGTCCGGTTTTTCAGGCAGGCGGGGCCCAACCCGCTGGAATGGCGGTGTTTTTTGAGAAGGGGTGCGGACCCAATCCTGTCCGCTTTAGCTCTGGGCCATGAGCGCTCAGCAGGCCCTGGCGCTGCCGTCGCCGGCGGCGTCGGACACGGTGGTGATCAATGCGCGCTGCACCTTGCGGATGGAAGGAGACCAGCGCGTGGTCGTTGTCGCCGGACTACCGGTGCACCATTACTGCGCCAACGATCCGGTCGCGGAAGCGTACGCGATGGTGTTCTTGGTCGAGTCGGGCTTCGCGTGGCAGACGGAGGTCGCGCGAGCGTTCGCGCGATCCGTGCGGACCATCCGTCGGCACCAGGTGCGCTATGCGCAGGGTGGGATGGCGGCTCTGGGACGAGGAGACGGGTGGCGTCGGGGTCGCCGACGGATCTCCGGCCAGCGCCTGCGAACCGTCGAGACGCTCAAGAGCCAGGGGCTGAGCAACCGGAGGATCGCCCAGCGCCTGGGAGTCAGCGAGAAGGCGATCCGGAAGCTGGTGGGTCCTTCGCAGCCGGCCGAGCAGCTCGCCTTCGCCGCGACCATGGCCGCAGCTGCGACGAGGCCGAACGCTCGGAAATCGTCCGACGAGGCAAGCGACGAAGATGCGGTTCCCCACGGGAGGACGCCTTCAGCCTGCCATCTCGCGGGCGATTCGGAACGGCCTTCGGACGACGCGGACGACGACGGCGAGCCTGTCCCGATGAGCCTCGACCGCGACGCGAGCAATCGGGTCCTCGATCGGCTGCTCGCCTACCTGGGGCTGCTCGACGACGCCGCCCCGAGGTTCCGCGACGGCTCGCGTGTCCCCGGTGCCGGGGTCCTGCTCGCGCTCCCGCTGCTCGTGGAGAGCGGACTGTTCCGGGTCAGCCGCAAGCTCTACGGCGAAATCGGCCCGGCCTTCTACGGCCTGCGGACGACGTTGCTCACGCTCTTGCTCATGGCCTTGCTCCGCATCCAGCGCCCCGAGCACCTCAAGGAGCGGGATCCCGCGGCGTTTGGCCGCCTCCTGGGGCTCGACCGAGCGCCCGAGGTCAAGACCGTCCGGCGCAAGCTCACGCGCCTGGCGGCCCAGCAGCGCGCCGAGCAGCTGGGCGTGGAGCTCGCGCGTCTTCGCGTCGATCAACGGGGGCAGCTGATGGGGTTTCTTTATGTCGACGGCCACGTGCGTGCGTATCATGGAAAACGCACCGTCTCCAGAGCGTACGTGGCGCGCCGACATCTCGCGATGCCCGCGACCTGCGACTACTGGGTCAACGATCGGTCCGGCGATCCGTTGCTCGTGATCACGGGCGAGGTCAACGCGGCCTTGACCCGGGCATTGCCCCCCGTGCTTCGCGAAGTGCGTGGCGTCGTGGGCGATCGGCGCGTGACGATCGTGTTCGACCGCGGTGGCTGGAGCCCCAAGCTGTTCCGTACGCTGCTCGAGGACGGCTTCGACATCCTCACCTATCGCAAGGGCAGGTGCCGTCGCATCCACGACCGGCGGTTCGTCCGGCGCCGGGCCAAGCTCGACGGGCGCTGGGTGACCTATTCCCTGCACGACCAGGCCGTCCGCTTCCTCCAAGGCAAGCTCCGGCTTCGGCAGGTCACGCGACTGTGCGACAACGGCCATCAGACGCAGGTGATCACGAGTCGATGGGACCTGCGCGACATCGAGGTCGCCTACCGCATGTTCGATCGCTGGCGCCAGGAGAACTTCTTCAAGTACATGCGAGAAGAGTTCCTCCTCGATGCGCTCGTGGACTACCGGATCGAGCCCGAGGATCCGACGCGGACGCTCCCCAATCCCGAGCGCCGCGCTCTGGACCAGGAGATCCGCGCCGCCCGCGCCGAGGTCGGCCGGCTCGAGCAGCAGTACGGGGCCGCCGCCGCGGACAATGCCGAGCACCGCCGGCCCACCATGCGCGGCTTCAAGATCGCGCATGGCAAGCTCGGCAAGAAGCTCCGCGCCGCCCGCGCGCGCGTCGCGAAGCGCGTCGACCAGCGCCGCGCTGTTTCCAAGCGCGTCGAGGTGCGAGATCTCAGCGACGGGGCCGTCGTCAAGCTCGCCACGGAGCGCAAGCACTTGACCAACCTCGTCAAGATGGTGGCGTACCAGGCCGAGAGCGACCTCCTCGCGTTGCTGCGCCCCCACTACGCCCGCGCCGACCAAGAGGGCCGGACGCTCCTGCACGAGCTGTTCGCCGCCGCCGGTGAGATCCGTGTCTCCGACAGCGAGCTGCACATCAGGTTGGCTCCCCTCAGCTCGCCGCATCGAACGCGCGCCGTCGAGGCCCTGTGCGAAATCCTCGACCAAACGGCGACGACCTTTCCCGGCACTCGCCTCCGCGTTCGCTTCGCGGTGCGCCCGCGCCCACGCGTTGGCCTCGCCTTCCCGGGCTCTCCAGTCGAGCGGAGCGCCGTGACAGCCGGCTCCTCGCCCCCTCGATTGGCGCCGAAAGCGGACACTTTGGCGCTACCCTAGGTCAGGAGGTCTGAACTTAGGGGTCTTGCGGCGTGAGCCGCAACCGGTTCGGGGTCAAAGTCCCATCG
>JBHICL010000497.1:0-2941 GCA_046759605.1 Alphaproteobacteria bacterium
GCGCCGCCTCGTACTGGCCCTTGGGGATCGCCTGCAGGCCGCCGCGCACGACCTCCGCCATATAGGCGGCGGCGAACAGCATGACGCCGATCAAGGCCCGCAGCAGCTTGTCGAAGGTCAGGCCCTCGGGCATGAACAGCGGGAACATCACCGAGGCCATGAACAGCACGGTGATCAGCGGCACGCCGCGCCACAGCTCGATGAAGGCGACGCAGACCGCCCGCACCGCCGGCATGTTGGAGCGCCGGCCCAGGGCGAGGACCACGCCGATGGGCAGCGACATGACGATGCCGACGCCGGCGATGACGAGGGTGAGAAACAACCCGCCCCAAAGCGGCGTCTCGACGAGGGGAAGCCCGAAGGCGTCTCCGACGAAAAGGTAGAATGCGATGACCGGATAGCCGACGAGCAGGAACACGCCGATCCACCCTTTCCACTTGAAGCGCGGAATGAACAGCGGGATCGCGGCGAGGATCAGGATGATGAACGCGATGTCGATGCGCCAGCGTTCGTCGATGGGGTAGCGCCCGTAGATGAACTGCCAAAACCACACCTTGATGAACACCCAGCAGGCGCCTTCCCGATCGACGCAGGCCTCACGCGTGTCTCCGCTCAAGTAGGAGTCGATGAACGCCCACTGGATGAGCGGCGGGACGATTAGATAGAGGATGTAAAGCGCAAGGACGGTCAGCAGCGCATTGTACCAGGTCGAGAACAGGTTCTGGCGCAGCCAGCCGACGACCCCCACCTGCGTCCTCGGCGGCGGCAGCTCGGGTTGGCGCCCGGGAGCGTAGGTCTGCTCGGTCATCGCTCCACCAGCGCCATCTTCCTGTTGTACCAGTTCATGAACAGCGAGATCACCAGGCTGATCGTGAGGTAGACCGCCATGGTGATGGCGATGATCTCGACCGCCTGACCGGTCTGCATGAGCACGGTCCCGGCAAACACCAGAACGATATCCGGATAGGCGATGGCCGCCGCCAGGGACGAGTTCTTGGTGAGGTTCAGGTACTGGCTGGTCAGCGGCGGGATGATGACCCGAAGCGCCTGGGGAATGATCACCAGCCGGAGTGTGAGGCCCGGCCTGAGGCCAACCGAGTAGGCGGCCTCGGTCTGGCCGTGGCTCACCGCCAGGATGCCGGCGCGCACGATCTCGGCGATGTAGGACGCGGTGTAGGTGGAAAGCGCCAGCAGTAGAGCAACGAACTCCGGGATCAACACCGTGCCGCCCCGGAAGTTGAAGCCCTGGAGAACCGGATGCTCCCACGTCAGCGGGAAGCCCATGACCGCGGCCGCCAACAACGGCAGGCCGAACAGTATGGCGATGGAGGCGTAAATCGTGTGGAACTGCTGGCCTGTCACGTCGCGGCGCCGTCGCGCCCAGCGCGCCAGCACCACCACCCCCACGACCGCCACCAAGAAGGCGATGGGAATCGCGGCGAATCCCGGCTCGAAGACGGGCCTGGGCACGAACAGGCCGCGGAGATTGAGGAAGAAGGTGTCGACCACCGTAATGCTGTTGCGCGGCGCGGGCAGCGCGCGCAGCACCGCGAAGTACCAGAAGAAGATCTGCAACAAGAGCGGAATGTTTCGCAGGACCTCGATATAGGCGGCGGCGAGCCTGGCGACCAGCCAGTTGCTTGAAAGCCGGGCGATGCCGATGACGAAGCCGAGGATGGTGGTAAGAACGACGCCAATGGCGGAGATCAGCAGCGTGTTCAGGAGCGCCGCAACAAACGCCCGCCCGTAGCTCGACTCCTCACGGTAATCGATGAGGTGCATCTGGATGTCGAACCCGGCGGTCTTGCCGAGGAAGGCGAAGCCTGAGGCGATACCCCGGCGCTCCATGTTATCGAGCGTGTTATTGACGATGTAGAGGCCGAAGAGAATCACGCCACCGAGCACGAGCGCCTGGAAGAACAGTGCTCGGTAGCGGGGATCGTTCCAGATCGGCGGTTTCGTCGGCGCCAGGGTTTCTCGGACATCAACCGCCATGGCGCAGGTTCCTAACTATTGGGCGGAAAGGCAGGCGAATGGCAAGGACATGCCCGGTCGGAGCCGGGCATGCCTCTCAGCTTGTCACATACCAACCTAACGCCGAATCCCTACCGCACCGGCATCGGGTACTGGATACCGCCGTCCTTCCACAGCGCGTTGAGGCCGCGCTCAAGCCGGAGTGGAGTGTTCGGGCCGATGTTGCGGTCATAGATCTCGGCGTAGTTGCCGACCTGCTTGATGATGTTGTAGGCCCAGTCGTTGGGCAGGCCGAGGCTCTCGCCCATCTGCCCCTCGGCCCCGAGCAAGCGTCTGACGCCCGGGTTCTTGGAGCTCGACCGCATCTTGTCGACATTCTTTGAGCTCACGCCGAGCTCCTCGGCCTCGAGCATGGCATAGAGCGTCCAGCGCACCACATCGCCCCACCCGTTGTCGCCGTGGCGCACGACCGGCCCCAGCGGCTCCTTCGAGATGATTTCGGGCAAGATGACGTGGGCGTCGGGATCCTTCAGTGCGGTGCGGTGCCCGGCCAGGCCGGACCGGTCGGTCGTGTACACGTCGCAGCGTCCGGCATCATAAGCCCCGCGCACCTCGGCGGCCTTCTCGAACACCACCGGCTCGTACTTCATGTTGTTGGCGCGGAAGAAGTCGGCCATATTCAGCTCGGTGGTGGTGCCGATGGCGACGCAGACACTGGCGCCGCCGAGCTCGCGCGCGCTTTTGACGCCAAGCTTCTTGCGCACCATAAAGCCCTGGCCGTCGTAAAAGGTGACGGCGACGAAGTCGACGCCGAGCTTGCCGTCCCGCACCAGGGTCCAGGTCGTGGTGCGCGACAGCACGTCGATTTCGCCCGACTGCAGGGCGGTGAAGCGCTCCTTCGACGAAAGCGGCGTGAACTTCACCTTGCCGGAATCGCCGAAGATCGCGGCTGAAATGCCGTGGCAGA
>JBHICL010000498.1:0-2939 GCA_046759605.1 Alphaproteobacteria bacterium
ACTCGGCCCGCCCGCGCGCGCCACCCACAAACTCGATCCGGCTATCGGTCCGAACATCAGCGATCTTGAGCACCGGCTCGAGCAACCGGTCCTGCAGCACCGAGGTGTCAAGCTGGCTGATTCGCTCCGGGCCGGCCGCCGTGCTGGCCGCGCTGTTCAATCCAACCGTGTACCACGTGCCGCCGAGATACATCGAGACTTCGCCCGTCCGCGGCTCCGTCCATCCCTCGCGGACACGGAAGCGCGAGGTCACGTCCCCGAGAACTTGGCTGGGCGACAGTCCGGCAAGGTCTTTCACCGTTCGGTTGTAGGGGAGAATCTGCACCTGGTTGTCGGGGAACGCGACACCGAGCACGGTGTCGCATCCCGCCTCGGCGCCGCCCTTCGCTCTGAGCTGCTCCCGCGCCCGCGCCGCGCTGGCGACGCGATGATGACCGTCGGCGATGTACAAAGCAGACAGGCGCGCGAACGCGTCCACCACCGACTCGAGATCGCCGGCTGGAACCCGCCAGAGCGTATGGCGAACCTCGTCGGCCGCTTCGAAGTCAAACAGGGACTCGCTCGCCGATACCCGTCTGGCGATGGCATCTATCTCAGCCGCCGCGCGATAGGTGAGGAAGACAATGCCCGTTTGCGCCCCCAGCGCGATCATGTGCCGTGTCCGATCATCCTCTTTATCGCGGCGCGTGCGCTCGTGCTTCTTGATGAGCCCGCGGTCGTACTCGGCGAGCGAGTAGCAGGCGGCCAGACCGATCTGTTCGGCAGTCTGCCTGCGCAGCCGGTAGAAATAGAGCGACGCCACCTCCTCCGTCACGAGCGGCGCCGTCTGCCTGAGCCTGCGAAAGTTCTCGGCGGCCGTCGTGTAGACCTCCGCCGCGTATGGATCCGTCCCTGGCGGCAGGTCGATCTCCGCTCGCGACACGTGCAGGAAACTCACCGGGTTGCCGGTAGCCAGCGCCCGCGCCTCCGGTGTGGTGACGACGTCGTAGGGAACGGCGGCGACGCGTGCCGCAGCCTCCGGCACCGGCCGAAGCGCACGAAATGGACGGATCGAAGCCATGTGTCAGCGAGAAGTCAGCAGTCCGTCGTCACCGTCACGGTGGGTCCAGGTCTCGGTTCTCTGGGTTCAAGCGTCGCCAGGGCCCGACAGCTCGTCCCGCCAGGCGTACGCTGCGGTGGCGCAGGCCTTTGAAAAAATCGTCGGCCCTCCGATGACAACGTCAGGCCCGGGGCCCCCCTCACCCTTATATAGTACTGACTGTGAGGAACACACGCTCAGACCTGCAGAGGTCAGGAAGTGAGGTCCTCGATACATGTAAACGAGAATGGCCTGTGGTAGCTGTGGAAAACCTGCTCTGTGGTTTTCCAAGGCGCTGTGGGCGCTGGGCTGTGCGTCCACAGCGCCGGCAGCTTCCACAGGCCACGGCACCGCGCGTCGGCACAGTTGTGCGGTGACGACCGATGGGATGTGGCCGTGGGAGGTGCCTCACGGCACACGGCGTTCGCGGAGTGAGGACCACCCTCGCCCGATCCCGTCGAGGATCTGGGAGAGACTGTCCCGCTCCGCGACACAGCGGACTGAGGTTCGATAGGAAGTCGTCCCCCCGAGGACCGATATAAGGGGAACCGTCCGCTTGACGCCGCCCGACCACGCACCGGAGGAGCGAAGAGAGACGATGCGCTACTACCTCGGCGTGGACTGGGCCGACCGCGAGCATGCGGTCTGGGTCGAAGACCAACACGGCACGAAGATCTGGGCGCAGACGGTGGCGCACACGCCCGAAGCCCTGAGCGAGTGGGGCCGTTGGTTGGATGAACAGCGGGCTGCCGGGATCACCGTGTGGGCGGGCATCGAACGGCCGGACGGCGTGGTCGTGGACTTTCTGCTGGACCACGGGGTGCTCGTCTATCCGATCAATCCCAAGGCCTTGGACCGGGTGCGCGACCGCTACCGGATGAGTGGGGCGAAGAGCGACCCGTGGGATGCGCAGGTGGCGGCGGGCTTCGTGCGGACCGACCACGCCCGCCTGCGGCCCTTGCAGCCGAGTTCCGAGGCGGCGCAAGAACTCAAGGGGCTCACCCGCGATGCCCAGCGCCAAATCCGGCTGCAGACCCGCCTGCTCAACCAACTGACCGCGGCCCTCAAGGCGTATTATCCGCGTGCGCTCGAGGTGTGCGGCGACCTGACGGCGGAGTGGGCGCGGGCGTTTCTCGCCGCCTATCCCACGCCGGCCGCGGCCGCCGCGCTCACCCGCCGCCGGTGGGAGCGCTTTGCGCAGACGCATCGCCTGAGCGCCGCGCGCACCGCCGAGATCTGGGTGCTGCTCGAGCGCCCGCAGATCCCCGTGCCGCCCCACGTCGTCCGCGTCAAGGCGCGCCTGGTCACGGCGCTGCTGGCGCAACTCGCGACCACGCACGCGGCCGTGGAGACCTATCGCGAGGCCATCGACGATTTTTTCGGACAGCTGCCGGGGGCTGAGGTGGCGCGCTCGTTGCCGGGAGGCAAGACCGGGATTACCGTGCCGACCTTGTGGGCCGAGCTCGGAGACGCCGCGGGCCGCTGGCAGTCGTTCCGCCATCTCCAGGCCCAGGGCGGCGCCGTGCCGGTCACCGAAGCGAGCGGGCAGGCGCGCACCGTCACGTTCCGCTTCGCGTGCAACACGGCCTTGCGCGCGGCCGCCCATCAGCTGGCCTTCGTCTCGCTGACGAAAAGCGACTGGGCGCGCGCCTACTATCGCCGCCACCGACAACGCGGGCATTCGCATCATGCAGCGCTCCGGGCCGTCGCGGCAAAGTGGTTGAAGATTATTTTCGTCATGTGGACTCGGCACGTGCCCTACAACGAGACGCACCATCTGGCGACGATCGCGCGGCAGCAACTCTCGCAGCTGGCCTAATCGTGCACGGGGCACTTGACAACCTATAGGAAGTCTCTCCCC
>JBHICL010000499.1:0-2933 GCA_046759605.1 Alphaproteobacteria bacterium
TCTCACTCCCCTTGATGCTCGGCTCTTCCAGATGCCGCTCCACACCCGCTTCTCGTGTCAGCGGTCACTTGAAAGTGCGTGAATCTGCACGACCGACGGTATTGCCTCTTCGCTCTTCTTCTTCTTCTTCTTCTTCTTAAATCGAATGAGGATGACGGCTGTGGGCGCTGTGCGAAACCGCGGTCTGTGCGGTTTTGCAAGCCTCCTGTGGGCGCGGTTTGTGCGTCCACAGGGGCGTCAGCGTCCATAGCCCCGCCGTGGTCTCGGCCCGATCGTTCGGGTAGGGTACCGGGCGCGCGGGAAGGGTGAGGGCCCGGGTTGCCGCCGGACCCTCGTGACCGTCTCGAGCTCCGACAGACCGAGCCAGTCGCTCCTGTTGTGCCACGGTTCGGGCCACACGTCCAGTCGGAGATCGCTGCGCGCGCTCCGACGCCGTGGACCAGCCGCTCCGCCAGAAGACCTGCCGCCGCTGCCGTCGCGTCTTTGCCATCTGTCGGGCGTGTGACCGCGGCCATGCGTACTGCTCGCCGCGCTGTCGCGCCGAGGGTCGCCGACGCTCGGTGCACGCGGCCAAGACCCGCCACCGCCGCAGCCCCGAAGGCCGCCTCGACCATCGCGACCATCAGCGGGCCTACCGCGCGCGTCGGCGCGTGAGGGATCAGGCTTCCCGGGACACCCCGCCTCCCGTCAGACTCGTCGCCCCAGACGTCGCCGCTCCGGATCCCACGCGGTGCATGGTCTGTGGCCGGGTCAGCCGGTGGCTGATCCCGGAACCGTGGCCCCGCGCCGCCTGGAGACGTGGTGATGATCACCCCCGCGCAACGCGCTGAGATCCGGCGCCTCTTTTTCGGCGAGCACTGGAAGATCGGGACGATCGCCGCCGCGCTCGGCCTGCACCACGCGACGGTCCGCAGCGCGATTGACCACGAGACGGGCGGCACCCGGCGCGGCATCTGTCGCCCGAGTGCGCTCGATCCGTTCCTGCCGTTCATCCGCGACACCCTGGCGCAGTATCCGCGCCTGCGGGCCACGCGGCTCCATGAGATGCTCCGCCAGCGGGGCTATCCCGGCTCCGCCGTGCAGGTCCGGCGGCTCGTGCGGCGGCTGCGACCGGAAGCCCTCACTCGCGTCTATCGCCGCGTCGTCACCCTGGCGGGGGAGCAGGCGCAGGTCGATTGGGGTACGTTTGGCAAGGTCCGGATCGGCCGCGGCGTACGCTCGGTGTCCGGCTTCGTCATGGTGCTGGCCTACTCGCGCGCGCTGTGCGCCCTCTTCACGCTCGACCAAACGCTCGAGAGCTTCCTCCGGGGCCACGTCGACGCCTTCCAGGCGATCGGCGGGGTCGCCCGCACCCTGGTGTACGACAACCTCCGCAGTGCGGTGCTCGATCGGCGCGGGACCGCGATTCAGTTTCACCCGCGCCTGTTGGACCTGGCCGGGCATTATCACTTCGCGCCCCGGCCCTGCACGCCGGCGCGCGGCAATGAGAAGGGGAAGGTCGAGCGCCAGATCCAATACCTCCGCCACGCCTTCTTTGCGGCGCGGCCGTTTCGCGACCTCGACGACCTCAACGCGCAGTTTCGCCGGTGGCGGGACGAGGTCGCGCATCAGCGGCGCCATCCCGAGCTGCGGGACCGGACGGTCGCGGAGGTGCTGGCTGAGGAACAGCCCCGGCTGCTGCCGTTACCCGCGCACCCCTTCGAGACGGACTTGGTGCGCGCCGTGCGCTCCGGCAAGACGCCCTACATCGCGTTTGATCGGAATCTGTACTCGATTCCCCACACGCTGGTGCGCCGCCCGCTGACCCTCGTGGCCAGCGCGACAGTCGTGCGGCTCGTCGACGGGCCCACCGAGGTGGCGCGCCATCGGCGGAGCTACGACACGGGTCAGACCATCGAAGACCCCGCGCATCTCGAGGGCCTCCTCGCCGCGACGCGCCAGGCCAATGCGCACACGGCGCGAGACCGGCTCCGCATCACTGTGCCGGCGACCGCGACGCTCTTCGACCGCCTGGCCGCGCGGGGTGACGCCCTGCGCCCGCACGTGACACGCCTGCTCGCCCTGCTCGACGACTACGGCCCGGCGGAGCTCGCCGCGGCGGTGACGCTTGCCCTCGAACGCGACGCCCTCGGCGCCGGATCGATCGCCCACCTCTTAGAAACTCGCCGGCGCCAGCGCGGCCAGAAGCCGCCGCTCCCGCTCGCCTTGCCGGACCGGCCCGGCCTCCGCGACCTCGACGTCCGGCCGCATCCGTTGGAGAGTTACGATGTCCTCACCCGACGCGACCCCGACGACGCTGGCGAGTGACCTCCGCCGCCTCGGCCTCCCGCGCACCGCCGACGACCTCAACGACATCGTCGCCCGCGCCACCCGTCAGCGCTGGAGTCCCACCGTGCTCCTCGAGCACGTCGTCTCCGCCGAACTTGAGGACCGGAGTCGCCGCAGCGTCGAACGCCGCCTCAAACGCGCTCGCCTCGGCCGCTTCAAAGCCATGGCCGACTGGGACTGGGACTGGCCCACCGCCCTCGACCGGGCCGCGCTCGAACGGATCCTCGCGCTCGACTTCCTCGACCGCCACGACAACGTGTTGCTCGTCGGCGCGCAAGGGCTCGGCAAGACGATGCTCGCCCAGAACATCGTGCACCAGGCCGTCTTGGCCGGACACGCCGCCGTCTTCACCACGGCCTCCGACCTGTTGCTCGATCTCAACGGCCAGGAGACCGCGCGCGCCCTCGAACGCCGCCTCCGGCACTACGCGCGACCGGCGCTGGTCGCCATCGACGAGATTGGCTACCTCGCCTATGACGCCCACGCCGCCGACCTCCTCTTCCAGATCGTCAGTCGGCGCTATGAGCACCGCTCCATCCTCATCACCACGAACCTCCCCTTCAAGCAGTGGGACACGATCTTTCCCAACGCGTCGTGCGCGGTCG
>JBHICL010000500.1:0-2930 GCA_046759605.1 Alphaproteobacteria bacterium
CGGCGGCAGCGATCGAGCGTCCTTCCCCTGCACGTTTCCAGCCTAGCATTCTCGGTGCGTGTTCCGGCCCATCCTGATCGCCCATTCCGGCGGATCCTGATCACTGATTCCGATCGAACCTGATCGCTGATTCCGGGCGATCGTGATCACCGATTCCGGGAATCGGGATCGGGGACCCCAAGCCTGATCGCTCGTCGGTCGCCAGCGGCGTCCGGTAGGGTGCCCTCTGGAAAGGAGGGCCCTACCGACATGACGACGGAGAGGCTGCTGATGAGACAGGTTCGGGAGATTCTGCGGTTGAAGTACGAGCAGCGCTTGCCCCACCGCGCCATCGCCCGAGCGTGCGGTGTGGGCTTGGGAACGGTCTCGGAGTACTGCCGCCGGGCGCAGCAGGCTGGCCTGACGTGGCCCTTGCCCGAGGACACGGACGACGGGCAACTGGAAGCGCGGCTCTTCCGGCGGGTCGGCGATCTGGTCGGCGTTCCACGGCTGCTGCCCGACTGGGCCTGGGTCCACCAGGAGCTCAAGCGGCCCGGCGTGACCCTGCAGCGGCTGTGGCTGGAGTTCCTGGAGCGGCACCCCGAGGGCCATCGCTATAGCCAGTTCTGCGTCCACTATCACCGCTGGGTGCGGGCGCTGGCCCCCACGATGCGCCAAATCCACCGTGCCGGCGAGAAAGCCTTCGTCGATTTCTCCGGCAAGCGCCCGCAGATCATCGATGCCGCGACGGGCGAGGTCGTGCCCGTCGAGTTGTTTGTCGGCGCGCTGGGCGCGAGCAGTTACGTGTATGCGGAAGCCTGTCCGTCCCAGGCGCTCGTGCACTGGGTCAGCGCCCACGTGCGGATGGTGGAGTTCTTTCAGGGCGCCCCGGCGATCTTCGTGCCCGATAACTTGTGGAGCGGCGTGACCAAGGCGTGCCGCTATGAGCCGATCATCAATCGCACGTACGTGGATTTTGCCCGCCATTACGGGGCGGCCGTCGTGCCGGCCCGCGCGGGGCGCCCCCGAGACAAAGCGGTCGTAGAAGCCAACGTGCTCGTCGCCCAGCGCGTCATCCTGGCGGCGCTGCGCCACCGGCGCTTCTTCAGCCTCGTCGAGCTCAATGCCGCGATCTGGGAGCTCCTGCCGTGGCTCAACGGCCGCCCGATGCGGAAGCTGGGGGTCTCTCGCCGTGAGCTCTTCGAGCAGCTCGACCGCCCGGCCCTGCGCCCCCTGCCCGTGACGCGCTACGAATTCGCCGAGTGGTCCAATGCCACCGTCAACATCGACTACCACGTCGTCGTCGACCACAACTACTACAGCGTCCCGTACCCGCTGGTGCACCAGTCCGTCGAAGTCCGGCTGAGCGCCGCCACCGTCGAAGTCTTCCTCAAAGGGCGGCGCGTGGCCTCGCACCGGCGCCGGCGGGGGCACGGCGAGTATGCCACCGATCCGGCCCACATGCCCCAGGCCCACCGCGCCCATGCCGAGTGGACGCCGTCCCGCCTGATCGCCTGGGCCGAAACGACCGGGCCCGTGACGGCGCAGCTCGTCGCTGCCCTCCTCGCTGCCAAGGCCCACCCCGAGCAGGGCTATCGCGCCTGCCTCGGCATCATGCGCCTGGGAAAGAGCTACGGGCCCGCGCGGCTGGAAGCCGCCTGCGCGCGCGCCCTGCGGCTGGACGCCCCGAGCTACCGCACCGTGCAGAACATCCTGGCCAGTGGGGTCGATCGCGTCCCGCTCCAGAGCCCGCCGCCCGAGCCGCCCCCGCGGCCCGCGCACTCCAACATCCGGGGCAGTGCCTACTACACCCAAGAGGAGATCCCGCTATGCTCGCTCACGCCACCATCGACAAACTGAACGCGCTCCGCCTGGCCGCCATGGCTGAGGGCTTCCAGCGTCAGCTCGGGAACCCCGAGTTCGCCCAGCTGAGCTTCGAGGATCGCCTCGGCCTGCTCGTCGATGCGGAGTGGACCCACCGCGAGCAGCGCAAGCTCCAGCGCCGCCTGCAGACCGCGAACCTCCGCCGCCAGGCCTCGCTCGAGGACATCGACTGGCAGAGTCCCCGGCGCGGCCTCGACCGCGCGCTGGTCCAGTCGCTCGGAACCTGTGCCTGGATCGCCCAGCATCGCACTCTCATCCTCATCGGCCCCACGGGGATCGGCAAGTCGTGGCTCGGGGAGGCCTTCGCCGAGCGCGCCTGCCGCTCCGGCTACTCCGCCTACTGTGTGCGGGCCCCGCGGCTCTTCCGCGAGCTGCACGTCGCGCGGGGCGATGGCTCGTACCTGCGCGTGCTCGCGCGGCTGGCCAAGATCGACCTCGTGGTCATTGACGATCTGGGGCTGGCCCCGCTCACCAGCGCCGAGCGCCACGACCTGCTGGAACTGCTCGAGGACCGCACCGAGCGGGCCTCGACGCTGATCACCAGCCAGGTACCGGTCAAGGGCTGGCACGAGGTGATCGGGGAGCCGACGCTCGCCGACGCCATCTGTGATCGGCTCGTCCACAACGCCTACGTCATCAAGCTGGACGGCCCCTCGATGCGCGACCCGTCGATCCGCGAGCGCGGGGCCAAAACGCCGGGAAGCGAAGCCTCGCCGCCCGAGGTACCCGAACCGCCCCCGCCCAAGGCGCCAGGACCGCGAAAGCGCCAATGACGGGACCGCAACCGAGCACGGCCTTCGCGTATTTGCCCCAGGACGGCCGATCTCGGGTGGGGGCGCTATCCTACTATCCCCCCTTCGACCGGGATCGAGGGCCGAACGAGGGACTTGTCAAAAGGAGGAGCTGAGGAGAAAATTGGGCACGTCGCTGACGCTGCGATGAGCGATCACGATCACCGGAACACGTGATCATGATGGCCCGGACTACGCGATCACCATCGCCGAAATACGCACCGAGTTTGGCGAGGCGTTTGAGATCTTCCATGAGGCCCAGGAATACAACTCGGC
>JBHICL010000501.1:0-2918 GCA_046759605.1 Alphaproteobacteria bacterium
AGCCCAACTCCTTCAGCTCCGCCTCCACCTGCTCCAGCCAGAAGCGCATGTCCATTTCGCGGTGTTGCCTCATGGCTGGAGATGAAAACACGGGCAAGCCTAGTCGGGCGGACTCAGATCGTAGACTTGTCGGATCAGCGGCGCCCCTCCCGGCGTCAGGAGCCCCTCCAGGAGCATGACCGGATGCTACAGTGCGCCTGACAACTCCTCCATCGGAGAATTCGAGTCAGGATTCACGCGCTCGTGTGCGGCTCAACAGCCGGGCCGCGAGCAGCCTGGCGGTGGTCACGGCGACGACCCAGCCGACCAGGACGATGGCGGCGAGCTGGACGCCTCTCCAGAAGGCGTGGTCGACGAGATCCTTCGTGCCGGCAGTCGCCACGGTCACGCCGCGATCGATTTTGGAGGACGAGGCGTCGTCGAATGTCTCGGGCGCCAGCAGACGCTCGATCGTGGACAGCGAGCGCTCGATGCCGCTCACCCCACCAACGGCCGAGTCGACGAGCTGTTGAACCTCGACCATGTTCGTCGGCTCCTCGTCGACACTCCGTTCATGCATCTTCGTGGTCATGTCGTCAATAGAGCGAACGGTATCGGTCACGGAGCCGGTGAGCACCGTGGCCGTCTTGAGCGTGGCATCCAGCTCGGCGAGCGCGCCTTGCAGCTGCTCGGCCCGGTCCTCGAACGCGAGCAGGGTCTCTTCTCGCTGACGGGACACCGCGGCCTCGACCTCGGCGATGACGCCTTCGACGTCCTGCGGCCAACGATCGGCGACGTCGACGAACCGCTCGATGGACTCCTCAGTATCTTCGAGCGTCGTTCTGATCGAGACAAGTTCGTCGGTGGTGAGCGACTCGTACATGAGATCCTTGGCATGCATCGACACGAGGATCGGGAGGCGGTTCACCTGCCAGGCGACACGTTCGGTCAGCAGGCGCATCTGGGCGACCTCGCGCGTGGTCGGGTCCAGGCTGGCCAGTGGATCGAGGCGAAGCAGGCCGAAGACGCTCCGCGGGCCGCTCGAGCCGGTCTCCACGGTCGCTGTGCGGGCTTGGGAAAAGTCCTGGAGACGGACGTGGGACACGAGCCGCCGGTGTGGGTTGACCGCCCACCAGTCCTCCATCAGCTTGTCGAGCTCCTCGATCTGATCGGGCCAGAAGACCTGATTGGCCAATGCTCGGATCTCACGCTCGCTCGTGGTGAAGGCCCGCAGCAGGCGCCGGTGCTCTGGCCCGAGGATGGCCTGGAGCTGATCGTCGTCGATGTCGTAGGATTCGGGCCGTTCCCGCTCCGGCTCCGTCAGGGTGCGGTCGATCGCAAGTCTCCGGATCGCCTCCCGCTGCAGGGACACCATGACAAGCATGTCGAGCATGGCCACGATCGGGTTCGGGCCGGCGGCGATCGCGAAAGCGGAGTAGGCGTTGTTCAAGCTGATCACGTTCAGACGCCTGCGGTTCTCGAGGCCCGGGTAATCGGCCATCAGCGTCTCAACCGCCTCCTTGACACGGAGGGTGTGGTCGTCGACGAACGCGAGTGACATCGCGTTGGCCGTTTCCGGCGAGACGTCACCCGGACCGAACAGCTCCGTGGTCTGAACCGAGGTGCCTTTGGTTAACCAGGCGCACCCCGCCAGCGAATGAACCGCGAAACCGAGAAGCATGCACACGAAGACGAGTTCTCTGTTCATGATGTTGCCCACCAGGCGCCGCCCGTCTGCCGGCTCGACAGTGACCTCGATCATGACGCGTCAAAGTTCCGATGGTGCAGGACGTTCAAGGCCCACGATCAGGTTCCTCAGCATGAGCGCGAGCTTCTCGCTGTCCGAAAGCTCGTTCCATTCTACCAGCAGGCGCCGAATGAGGGGGGGCCGAGTTCTCATATTGGCGAGCCCTTCGGAGGGGCCTTCTTGGGTCGCGAAATGCGCGTAATTGAAGCTAAGCCCGCGAAAACATTGACTTCCATTCCCTTTAACTAACTCCTGAAAATGTTACACTTTCTGCCTTTGCCTCCAGTTCCCGACCTCCCGCTAGTTGGTAAGGGGAAAACTGCCTTCTTCACCACCACCCAATTCGTTCCATTGCCGAGGTTCGTGCCTGCAGTAAATTTAACCCAAGCATCAACCGTTACCTGCTGCACAAGTTTCAGGGTATTACTGTTGGGCACCTGAACATGGTCATCGACCCCATCCAAACTGAAGGCCTGCCCGATGAATCCCGTGTCAAACGTCGCCCCATTCTGCAACGTTCCATCATTCGCGTCTTGAATGTCACTCGCATTCCCGTCACCAGGCCACCAGCTGACTAGCCCCGCAGGGGGCTGAACGCAGGTCTGGGCGACCGCGTGAGTGACCGGAGCGAAGGTCACGAGAGGGATCAAAATCGCCCAAAGTAATGCTTTGGTCATTTTCCTTGTGCTTTTCATGGCACGCTCCCTTCCAAGTACGATACGGCGGGAACATACAAACGCCCGCGCCGCTCTCCCCGAGCAACGAGGGCGTTGAAAGGTTGTCCAGGGACCAGGAGCATGATTGCCTCCCCCCATGGGGCTGGACGGCCAGATTCGAGTGGCGGGAGTCTACGTACCGCCAGGCGGGGTGTCAAGCCTTAATCTCTCGGTACTCTAGGGACATTTAACGTAATCCAAGGCATCCATGGTTGCGAACGCGCGCACATCTGGACTACTCTGCCGGGCTCATCCGAGGCCACGAGCGCCGAGGGTGCCCCCGACGCCCGTGGGACGCTTCTATCGTGCTGTGTCTACTTCCGGCGGCTCCACGCGGCTGAAGGTCTGCGGCTATCTCCTCTCCTTCTTCAGGATCACCACCACATCCTCCTAATCGGGTTTGCCGTGTCGCACTAATAGAAGGTAGTCAAAAGGTCGAACTTGTGCACTTGCGCCTCGGCTTTTTTCCCGGTTTG
>JBHICL010000502.1:0-2904 GCA_046759605.1 Alphaproteobacteria bacterium
GTCGACCACAACCAGGAAGACGCGCTCCAACTTTGACCTGTCGACGCCGGCGGCCATGCTCATGCCAAGATCAGACCTTGCGGAAGATGAGCCCCGCCAGCCATCCTGCCACCAGCGCGACCAGGATGGCAATCAGCCCATAGAGGGCGGAGCGTTTGTGCGCGAACTCGAAAACACCGGCTTCGAAGCCCTGTCGTCTTATTTCCAGCGGGGTAGAGGTGCGGCTCACGACACCGCCGTCGCGCACCAACAGGACATCGACGGCGTATCTGCCGGTCGAGACGTTGGCGGGGAAGATGACCCGCGTGCTGAAAAGCTGGTTCCCGAGGAATTTGACGGAACCAGGCGTGGTGAGGTACAGCCCCCGCTTTTGCTGGTTCCGGATCAGCGCGGCACGGAAGGAATCGGATTGCGGCGACGCCAGCAGGTTCTCGGCCGAAAGGTTCAGATGCTCGAGTCCGATCCGCTCCCGCCCCAGGATCGGTGTCGGAAGGATCTCCTCCACCGGTCGTGTGGCGGCCAGGTGATAGTAGCTCGGCACGTCCTGGAAGACGGCGCTGGCGCCGTTCACCCAGATCGCGCCCACGCGCTGCTTGCGCCGGACGACGATGCGGCTGTCGGGTCCGCGAACCAGCACGATGACGTCGCCTTCCCCGTCGGTCGCACCGAACAGGAGCACTTCCGCGCCGGAGAAGCCGGTGGTCACCGCAATCAGTTTGTCGCTGATGTCCGCCACCAGGGGCTCGGACCGGGCCGCCGGCGTTACGAACAAACCCAACACGAACATTATTGCGGTGGCGGCACGCATGAGCGCTATTGGACCTGAAGGCTGTCGGCGATGGTGTAAAGGTCCTCGGGCGTCGCAATCAAGTCGTGACCCAGCTTCGCGCAAACGCCCAGGACCATGAGACCCAGGAGCCCTCGAAGCTGCTCACCCTGCAGGCGCGCGCCGGCCTTCGTGCCGAGCTGCGCCCCCACCACGGCGCCCGCCAACAGCAACATGGCGAGGACGAGATCTACGGTCTGATTGTTGACCGCCTGCAGGAAGGTCACGTTGGCGGTCACGAAGATGATCTGAAAGAGCGACGTTCCGACGACCACCGAGGTGGGCATGCCGAGGAGGTAGATCATCGCCGGCACCATGATGAAACCGCCCCCCACGCCCATGATCGCGGCCAGGATGCCGACAAAGAAACCGATAGCCACGGGTAGCACCGCGCTGATATAGAGCCGCGATCGACGGAATCGCATCTTGAGCGGCAGCCCGTGCAGCCAGGTGTGCTGATGAAGCTTGCCGCGGCCGGCCATCCCGAACCTTCTGCTGCGCACGATGGTGCGCACGCTTTCGCTCAGCATCAGCACGCCGATGATACCCAGGAAGATCACGTAGCTTACGGAAATCAAAAGGTCCACCTGGCCCAGTCCGCGCATGAAGGTGAACAGCCAGACGCCGAATGTGGATCCAAGAAGACCGCCGCCGGTCAGAATGGCCCCCATCTTGAAGTCGACGTTCCGGCGTCGCATATGGGCGATCGCGCCGGACACCGACGCGGCGACGATCTGATTTGCCTCGGTGCCCACGGCAACCGGCGGCGGGACGCCGATGAAGATGAGCAGCGGGGTCATGAGAAATCCCCCGCCGACACCGAACAGGCCCGATAGAAAACCGACGCCACCTCCCATCCCGAGGATGAGGAAAACATCCACCGACATCTCGGCGATGGGAAGGTAAATGCTCATTGCCTTACCAGGCTCGTGGCGATCGCCACAGCGACGTGAGCCTCGCTCACGGTGCTGGAGAAAATGCGGCGCACGAGACATCCAATCTCTGAGAACAGGATATGTCGCCGCGCCGATGACTTGAAGCACTATGGTCCCGTTACTTGGGACGGTCAATAGTCGAGGGCCGCGCCGCCGCGACACGTCGTCGCGTCTCGGACAAGCCCGAGACTTCCTTGCGGTCGAGACTTCCGGAATACTTTCCGCACTTTTTGCGTCGGCATGGGGTCGATGCGAGAAGCTGGCTCCATCACGACGCCGGGACGGCAATCATCCAATGCATTATCTGCCGAGCGAGGTTGAGCTACACTGGCGCGGCGTGAGGTGCGTGGTGTGGAGATGGTTGAAAGCGAGCTTCTGGATACGTCCGGGCTGAGATGCCCGCTGCCGGTCCTCAAGGCGAAGAAGACCTTGAAAGGCATGGCCGCGGGGGAGATCCTCAAGATCCTCGCCACCGATCCTGACTCGGTGAAGGACTTCGAAGCTTTTTGCGAGACGACGGGCTACGTCCTCGAGAACTGGTCCGAGGACGCCGGCGTCTTCACGTACTTCATTCGCAAAACCTGAGCCCGCGCATACGACTGCCGCTCCGATGAAGATTGATGGCGTACCCTACCGTTCCATCTGGCTCGACGACGACGGCCGGTCCGTTCGCATCATCGACCAGACCAGGCTGCCGCACCGCTTCGAGATCGCGCGCCTCGTGAGCGTCGACGATGCGGCTCGAGCGATTGCAACGATGATGGTCAGGGGCGCGCCATTGATCGGCGCCACCGCCGCCTATGGCATGGCGCTCGCCATGCGCGCCGACCCCTCCGACGAGCACCTGGACGAGGCCCGTGCCTTGCTGGCGGCGACACGCCCGACCGCGGTCAACCTGCGTTGGGCTCTCGACGATCTGCGTGACCGGCTGCGCAACCGGCCGCGGGCAGAGCGCGCGGGCATCGCCTACGCCCGGGCGGCGGAGATCTGCGACGAAGACGTGGCGATCTGCGGCGCCATCGGCGATCACGGTCTCAGACTCATCGAGCGCGCCTACGAGGCCGGCGGGGGGACGGAGCCGGTGAACGTGCTCACGCACTGCAACGCCGGCTGGCTCGCGACGGTGGACTGGGGCACGGCGCT
>JBHICL010000503.1:0-2901 GCA_046759605.1 Alphaproteobacteria bacterium
CGGCTGCCGCGTCACCACCGCAAGCGCATGAAGTCCACTGATGAAATCGACAAGGCTTTTGTGACCATGACGATGTCGATCCAATCCCGGTCGCGGTCAGCGCTGTGTCATAGGGGCACGGACCTGCGCCCGCAACATCGCCCAGTGTCTCTCCTTACGGTGCTCAGGCGGCATCCATCCAACGCTCAATTGATCTACAATGCGGACGTGGGAGAGGTTCGCACTCGCATTTCTACCTGTCGTCCGTGGAGCACGGGCTCCGCGCCGACAGGCATCCCCGCCGTGGCCGGGGTTTTCTGTTCAGGTTCGGTGGGTCGGGAGAGCTGGTCGCCCAGACCCAGCTCGGCGAGGGCGACGTCTTTCACCCCGGAGGAATGGCCTTCGACGGCGAATGGCTGTGGGTGCCCGTGGCCGAGTACCGTCCGAAGAGTTCGTCCATCATCTATCGTATCGATCCGCGTTCGCTCCGTGCCGCCGAGGCGGGACGCGTGGCGGACCATATCGGGGGAGTGGTTCGCGACCCGAAGCGGAACAGACTTTACGGGCTCGACTGGGGGTCGGAGGCGGTCTACGAGTGGCAGCTCGACTCAAACCTGCGCCTTATCGACAGCGCCATTCCACCTCGCCCGATCGACCGTCCGGAGCACATCCGGAGCATCGAATACCAGGATTGCCACCACGTGGCGGGATCGCACTTCCTGTGCGGCGGTGTCTCCGCCGATCCCGTTCGTTGGGGCGGGCTCGATCTCGTTCATGTGGACACGTCCACCGCCGTCCATCAGGTCACGGTGCCCATGCGCACTCCGGAGCAAGGCCGGCACATGACCCACAACCCGGTCTTCATAGAGTCCAAGGAGGACGGGCTCAGGTTCTACTTTGCCCCGGACGACGACGAGACCACCGTCTACATCTACGACGTGCATAACACCGGCGCCTGAGCCAGGTTCGCCTGGTGTTTACGGCAGCGGCGGCCAATTATTCGTTCGAAGGCGCCGATACCAGCCAACACGATGATCGCGATGGCTGTAGCCGCCACCGCGTGGAGGTAGAATCCCAGTCCACAGGCCACTCCGATGCTTCCGACGAGCCAGACGCCGGCGTCGGTGGTCGCGCCGCGATGCAGGCTTATAGGATGAAGGATCGATGCAACGCCTGGTCAAGGATTAGACCCATGAAACACCTACTCGCAGCCATCGCATTGGTCATGGTTCTGGCGACTTCGGCAGCGGCCGGACTGGCTTTCGGTGGGGTTGAATTCTGCCGTGACTTTCTGCGTGCTCGGGATACGGTACCGGATGCAAGATCGTATCCCATCACCGCTGAAGCGACCCCTTCCACTGCTTCGTTAGAACCGGCGGTCCGCAGCAGCTACCCAAAAGGTCCGCGTTGAGGCCCCCGCAAGCAGAATTCCGATGCGCGAACGACCGCTTATGGGCATCCTTAAGTAGAAACCTCAGGTGTGAAGGACCGCTTCTGACGGCCGAAAGCGCACGTCTTACGCCCGAATGTCCGGGTGGCGCTGGAAAGCGGTCGTACTCGGACGCGGATCTGAACCGCCGCTTGTAGCCAGCCAACAGCGGACCTTGGCGCCCCGCTATCTCGGCGCGTCCAAGAACGCCAATCCGCTGGACTTCGCGAAGCGTCAACAACATCATCAGCCACAGGGCGACGCTGGGACCCTACGAGCCCGACGATACCTGCTGATCACGAGCGCCGATCGGCCGTGAGTGGTCCTCCTGGCGTCGGAGGCTACACTCCGCGTTGATCTCGGCCTTGTTGGCCGGATACCGCTTGCGGCGACGGTTATACAGCTTCGGCAACTGAGGCAATACGGAATTGCTGGGTGGTGCGCTCCAGCGACATAATTAACCTTGCCGTGATGCCTGGCTCCAGCTGCTGAAGCGTTATCTCCGCTCCGTTCCTGAACTTGATGCCATCGCGGTAAAGCCCATGATCGACGTGGACAAACGTGACTTCCTCGTCTGGTCCCACACCGAATTTGTTCTGCAGTTCCTCGGGGATGCCCTCAAGCCGCAACTGCGCGTCACTCGGGACGCACACCGCAGTTGAACAATCCCCAGGCGAGGCGAGGCCGATCGAGCCGCTCCTGAACAGCGTGATGACATATTTTTCGCCTTCTTGGGCAGGCCTGCTCCGGTAGCTTTCGAGGGAATAATCACACATTCTTGCCTCCCTAAAAATCGTGCCCCTCTTTAACCAAACTCTATGCTTCATTTGGAGACAATCAAGAGTAGGCCCGATTTAAACTTGCATTTCTTAGCAAGATTATTTCAAAGGAAGGCGCCACCGGTGACAAGGCAGCGGCCGCCCTGAAGGATTTCAGCACGCGCGAGGCGAGTCGAGAGTCTGCTATCATCGGTGCTGCCAGCTGACTGAAGGCGGCGATGGCCCGAGTGATGATCACATGCCCTGAGTCGGGGAAGCCGATTTACACTGGGATGAGCTTCGACGAGATCACCTTCGAAACCAGCCAGTTGACTGATAAATCGGTTCTTTGCCCCGAATGCGGGCAGGCGCACACCTGGAACAAGCAAGACGCTTACTTAGAGAGCGAGGAAGAGGCCCACCAACCGTAGGCTGGGCGGTGCCGGCTGACCGAGCGCCTGTGTGCGCGGCCGTCATACAGACGCTTAATTGTGATTCTTATGGTGACAAGTCCATGGCCAGCATGGACAAGGCGTTAGCAGACGCTATCCGGCGGACATGTATGCGCATCCGCAACATGGCCAGAGATCAAACCCATCACCATATGGCGGTGGCTCTGGAGATACTGGTAGACGAGCTAGAACACGGTGTCCGAGATAGCGCCGCCCAGCCCACGACCGAATCAGACGCCGCCCTGCTTGGTGGGCGGCGAATGTTCGAGGTCCGGTACCGCGT
>JBHICL010000504.1:0-2891 GCA_046759605.1 Alphaproteobacteria bacterium
GGGGGTCTTGCCGCGCCATGGCGAAGGTCGCCGATCTGCCGAAGCCGGAGCTCGGGATACCCCCGGGCGAGGCCGCCGAGCGCTTCGATCGCCTGCAGAAGAAGCTCGTGAGAATGTGGGGGTCCATGCGCGAGATGACCGCCGACGAGCGGAGCATCGTCGTCGTGCCCTCCCAATCCACCGAGTTCGACATCAAGGGCGCGGAGGTCCAGGCGTACGAGGAGCGGTTTCTGTTCCTGCTTCTGCTGTTGCGGCAGCCGCGGGTGCGCCTCATCTACGTAACCTCCCAGACCATCCTGCCGAGCACGATAGATTACTACCTTGGCCTGCTGCCCGGCGTGATCCCAAGGCATGCCCGGGCGCGCCTGTTCCTCGTGGCGCCGGAGGACCGGAGCCCGCGGCCGCTGTCCCTCAAGCTCCTCGAGCGACCCAATCTCATCGAGCACATCCGGTCGCTGATCCCGGACCCCGAGAACGCGCACCTCGTGCCCTACAACACCACGGAGCTCGAACGCGACCTCGCGCTGCGTCTGGGGATTCCCATGTACGCGACCGACCCCAAGTTCTTCCACTACGGAACCAAGTCCGGCTGCCGGCGCCTGTTCGCCGAGGAGGGCGTGAACCACCCACTCGGGGTCGAGAACCTGGGGTCCATCGAGGACGTCACCGATGCGATCAGGCAGATGCGAAGAGAGAAGCCCGGGCTCGGCGAGGTTTTCGTCAAGCTGAACGAGGGCATCTCGGGTGAGGGCAACGCCGCGGTCGCGCTCGGCGGGCTGCCGTCACCGGGCAGCGCCGGCGAGGCGGAAGCCATCGGCGAGCGCGTGCGCGACATGCGTCTCGAATACGACGGCGCCACCTATGAGAACTACGTCGCCAAGCTCGCCGAACGCGGCGGCATCGTTGAGGAGCGTATATCGGGTCTCGAGTTTCGAAGTCCCAGCGTGCAGCTTCGCACGACGCCGCTCGGAGAGCTGGAGCTCTTGTCCACCCACGACCAGATCCTCGGCGGCCCGACGGGGCAGCTCTACGCCGGCTGCCGCTTTCCCGCCGATGCCGCCTACGCCGCCGCGATCACCGGCGAGGCGCTGAAGATCGGCGACCGCCTCGCCAGGGAAGGCGTGCTGGGGCGCTTCGCGGTGGATTTCGTCGCTGTGAGAAAGAGCGATGGTGCGTGGGACGCCTATGCGATCGAGCTGAACCTGCGCAAGGGCGGAACGACCCATCCGTTTCTGACTCTCCAATTCCTCACCGACGGCGCCTACGACCCAGAAGTCGGCGCGTTCGTCGCCCCCAGCGGGCGACACAAACACTTCGTGGCCAGCGACCACCTCGAGTCACCGTACTATCGCGTCTTCTCGCCGGACGACCTGTTCGACATCGTCGTCCGCCACAAGCTCCACTTCGACCAGACGCGCCAGACCGGCGTCGTGTTCCACATGCTGGCCACCCTCGCCGAGAACGGCAGGATCGGGGTCACGGCCGTGGGCGACTCCGTTGAGGAGGCCAACGAGCTGTTTGCCAGGACCAGGGCGGCGCTCGACGAAGAAGCCACGGCGGCCCTCGAGCTGCACCGATTGCCGGCACTCGAACCGGGCGGCGAGCCCGGGTCCATGGTCGCGAGCCCCGACCCGCCCGCCGCGCGCGGCCGCGCCCAGAGGAGACTCGGGTGACGGACGCGCCGAACCTCCTCGACGTCGCCTGGCTTCTTGCCGCAGCGGCGCTGGTCATGCTCATGCAGGCGGGATTCCTGTGTCTGGAAAGCGGCCTGGTGCGATCCAAGAACAGCATCAACGTCGCGATCAAGAACTTCATCGATTTCTGCATCTCGTCCGCGGTCTTCTGGGTCTTCGGCTTCGCCTTCATGTTCGGCGCCACCTTCGGAGGGCTGCTGGGCACATCGGGGTTCTTCTTCGGAGGTGAGGTCGGTCCGTGGCTCGCGGCATTCTTCGTCTTTCAGCTTGTCTTCTGCGGAACGGCGACGACCATAGTGTCCGGCGCCGTCGCCGAGCGCCTTCGGTTCGTCGGATACCTCGTCATCGCGACCCTGCTGTCGAGCCTCATTTATCCGGTGGTGGGTCACTGGGCATGGGGCGGTCTCGCGGGCGGCGAGAGCGCGGGGTGGCTGGAGCGCGCCCACTTTCTCGATTTCGCCGGCTCGACGGTCGTTCACTCCGTCGGCGGCTGGGTGTCCCTGGCGGCGATCATGATCCTCGGTCCGCGGATCGGCCGGTTCGACAAGACCGGCGTGCCCATTCGCGGGCACGATGTCCCCCTGGCAACCCTGGGTGTCTTCCTGCTGTGGTTCGGGTGGTTCGGATTCAACGGCGGAAGCACGCTCCGCGTCACGGCCGAGATCCCCTTCATCATCATGAACACCACCCTTTCCGGCGCGTTCGGCGGTCTGTCGGCCATGTTCGTCGCCTGGCGGCTCACCGGAAGGCCGGACGTGGGCATGATCATGAACGGCTCTCTCGGTGGTCTCGTGGGGATCACGGCGTCCGCGAATATCATGACGCCGGTCGCCGCGATAACCGTGGGTCTCATCGCCGGCGTGATCATCGTGTTGGCAACCATGGCCCTGGAGCGGCTCCGTATCGACGACGTCGTCGGCGCGTTCCCGGTCCACGGCTGCGGCGGTGTCTGGGGGACGCTCGCCGTCGCGCTGCTCGGCGACCCGGAGGCCTGGGGCACGGGCCTCGGGCGCTGGGAGCAGCTCGGGGTGCAGGCGACGGGGGCGGTCGCCACCTTCGTCTGGGCCTTCGGGGTCAGCTACGTCGTGCTGCGTATCGTCAACCGTTGGCTGCCGCTTCGGGCGCCCCCCGAGGACGAGCGGATCGGGCTCAATGTCTCCGAGCATGGTGAAAGCACCGAGCTCATCGACCTTTTGA
>JBHICL010000505.1:0-2883 GCA_046759605.1 Alphaproteobacteria bacterium
CAGACACTCGGGTTCGGCTCGGCCGCAAACGGCTTCAAGAAAAGGGCAATGTCCGACCCGAGCGAATCCCCGAGGGATGAACGTCCGTCGGCGCGACGAACAACCGCAGTGGCAGTCCGGGAAAGCGAAGGCGACGGCGGGCTGCCGCGGATCGTCGCCAAGGGCCACGGCACCCTCGGCGAACAGATATTGGCACTGGCGTTCGCGAACGACGTGAGGGTTCGGGAGGACCCCAACCTCGTAGAGGTGCTCGAGGCTATCGAGGTCGATTGCGAGATCCCTTTCAGTGCCTTGGCGGCGGTGGCCGAGATTCTGACCTACGTGTATCGGGCCAACCAGACACTCGCTTTAAGCGAGCACCACGGCCGCGATGCCAGAACCGAACAGCTAGCGGAGAAAACCGATGAACGATCTTGAGACCGTGAAGCAAGATCTCCAGCAGGCGGATGCCATGATCGACGTGTTTCGGGAGTCCATGACCGGAGGCACGGAGATCGACATGGCCAATTTCAATGCGATCATCGAGCGGGCGTGCCGGGGTGCGATGGAGCTGCCGCCGGACGAAGCGTCCCTGGTGAGGCCGCAGCTTGCCCAGCTCCTGGATCGTCTGAACGACGTCAAGCACGACCTGGAGCAGATCGAGGCGCAACATCGCGAGAGCGACGCCGGCGCCGACGGCACCGGAGAGCCGGCGAACTGAACCGCTCCGCGCTCAGGGCAGCATGGATCCGACCACCCTTCTCCGCTTCGCCCTTGCGCTGCTGTTCGTCATCGGTCTCATCGCCGGATTGTCCTGGCTGCTGCGCAGGTATGGCATGGGCGGTTCGATCGTCACGGGCGGTCGCGGTCGGATTGGCGTCGTCGAGATGGCGCCCATAGACGCCAAGCGGCGGCTGGTCCTCGTGCGCAGGGACGACATCGAGCATCTGGTGGTTCTAAGCCCAACCCGCGAGACCGTGCTGGAAACCGGAATAGCGCCGGCCAAGCCGACGATGGAGCGCAACCCTTCCCCACCGCACGAGCCGTCGCGGCGGCAGGCGTAGGGGCATGGCAAGGCCGATCCTACTCGCCATCGTAACTCTGCTCGCAGTGGCCGAGCCGGCCGGAGCCCAGAGCTTCAACCTCGACCTGGGCGACGGTTCGACGACCACCGGCCGGATCGTTCAGCTTATCCTGCTGCTGACCGTCCTCAGCCTGGCTCCGTCCATCATCGTCATGGTGACGAGCTTCACCCGTATCGTCGTCGTCCTGGCGCTTCTGCGCAGCGCGCTCGGTACGCAGCAGACGCCGCCGAACGCTGTGCTGGTGAGCCTGGCGCTGTTCCTCACCGCCTTCGTTATGGCGCCGACGTTCGAGCGCTCCTATAGCGATGGCATCGCGCCGCTGATCGCGGAAGAGATAAGTCAGTCCGAAGCCTTCGACCTGACGATGCGGCCGGTGCATACCTTCATGTTGAGCCATGTGCGCGAGCAGGACCTGCGCCTGTTCATGGACATCGCCGAGATCGACGCCGTCGAGAGCGCGGGCGAAACTCCTCTCAGAGCGCTCGTTCCGGCATTCATGATTTCCGAGCTGAGGCGTGCCTTCGAGATCGGCTTTCTCATCTTCATTCCGTTTCTGATCATCGACATGGTCGTGGCATCAGTGCTGATGTCGATGGGCATGATGATGCTGCCGCCGGTCCTGATCTCACTTCCTTTCAAGCTGATTTTCTTCGTCCTGGTGGACGGCTGGTACCTCGTAGCGGGAAGTCTGGTTCAAAGTTTCGGCTAGGAGTTGGGCTCCGCCTCCAACAGCCGCTCGTACTCGGCCTGCCGGCTGGCGATACGGGCCCGGTACTGCTCCATGAAGGCGCGAAAGTCGTCGACCGCCGCCACCCTCGTGAGCGCCCCCTCGATGTCCGCCGGGCTGCTGTTCGGGGAAGTGACCACCCTGAAATCGTAGGCGAAGGGTCCGGTGGCCATCGCCGACCCGAAGTCGCGCCGCAATATGATGAGCCGATCGTGCCTGCCGGCAAGAAACAGCGACACCGCCAGGTTCAGCACGTACCTGCTCCGCTCCTCGTCCAACGCCTCGCCATCGCCAGGCGCATCACCGATCAGCCGCGTGTACACGTCCGACGCCGCGGACCAGTCGCGGGCCCGCCACAGCACATGCGCACGTATCTGGTCGGCCTCGCGATCCCGGTCGTTTTCGATCAGCGCCAGCGCCGCCGAGTTGTTACCGAGCAACGCGTGGGCTCTCGCTTCGACGAACCGGCGCTCGCGTGCCAGATCCTCCGGGACATTGGCCAGCCTGCTTTCATGCAGGGACTCGAGCGCGGCCGCCGGCTGGCGGTCGAGTAGCTGAAGCTTCGCGAGCCGCGCACCGATGCTTGCCTTCTCCGGCCCGTTCAGCCGAAACCGCACCTGGTGAGTCAAGAGCTCGGCCGCCCGGTCCAACAAATCCACCGCGACCATCCGGTCGGCCAGACGCCTGATCATTTCGTCGCCATCGCTGCCGGCGGGTGTCAGCTCGCGAAACTCGTTGAACAGCGCGATGGCGGTCACAGCCGGCAGGTTGTCAGCCTCGCCGTCGAGGTACAGGCGCCGGAAGGTGGCCTGCATGAGGCCAGTCAGTCTCGCCACCTCGTTCCGCTCGGGGAAGTTGGTGACCGCGCGTCGCAGCGTCCGGAGACCGGCGCGATAATCCTCGGTCTCGATCTGCAACTCGCCCAACCGAAGCAAGACCTTGATTTCGAAGCCGTCGCCTCGCCATACGTGCCGCAGCCGGTCCAGAGCCTTTATCGTCTCCTCGGGAGTGATCTCGCCCTCCCGAAGCAGGATCTCGGTACGCTCGAAAGTCGCGAACGCGCGGCCGCGCCGGTCGCCGCCGTCGATAATG
>JBHICL010000506.1:0-2876 GCA_046759605.1 Alphaproteobacteria bacterium
CCTTAGCACTCAATCCGGCTTCTTAACGGACGACCAATTGGCCGCGGCCTTCCAGAACCCAATCGGAACACTTCGCGTGGCACGACTACACAGAAACTACACAGAGTGCCGAAACAGACCGCTTGAGAATAGCTTGCCGTGGGGCCAAAAACCTTTGAAATTCAATAACATACAGTGGTGCCCAGGGGCGGAATCGAACCACCGACACGGGGATTTTCAGTCCCCTGCTCTACCAACTGAGCTACCTGGGCACCGCAGGAAAAGCGACCGCGCGGTATAGATAAAATATCTGCCGATGTCCAGCCGTTCCGCCGCGAGGGACGCCCATCACTCGGGCTCTTCGCTCTTCTCGGGTCGACCCCGCTCCGGCGTGTCCTGAGTGGGAATTCGGTAGTGTCCGCCGAGCCAGCGCGAAAGATCGACATCGCGGCACCGGTCCGAGCAGAACGGCCGAAAGCGCGACACCGTCGGCTTGCCGCAGATGGGGCATCCGCGCCGCGTGATCTCCTTCCCGGTCATAACAATGGCCCGATCGTTCTCCCGCCGGTCAACCTACCACGATCTCGAACCGTTCGCGCGGCCAGCCGGCCCGCCCCTGGATCGTGAGCCCGCCGCCCACCAACCGCGCGGCGTCCGCCAACGCGGGCGCCAGCGGCCCTTCCAACAACGCGGCCACCTCGGCGGCCACCGCCAGCGTGTAATGACCGGCCGGCGTCGCACGCGCCGCCCGCGGAACCACCCGGAGCGCCCGATAGGCGACGGCTTCAGGGTTCGGCCGCGATGCCGGGGCCTCCGCCAGCAAGAGTTCGTTCAGCGCCGGACCGAGGCGCCTGCGAGTCATCTCGACGAGGCCGAGGCGCGAGACGCCCAGCACATGACATTCCGCCGGATCGCCCGCGAACGCGGCGCGCAACGCATCAACGAGGCGCGCGCGGTCCACCGCCCGGTCCAACTTCAGTGCGTCCAGTACGATCGCCCCGCCGATGCCGCGCAGACGCAGCTGGCGCGCGATCTCCGGCGCCGCGCTCAGGTTCACGTCCAGCGCCGCCCGACCCGGACGGACGCCGGGGCCGCCGGCGTTCACGTCGATGGCGGTAAGCGTCTCGCCGACTTCGAAGACGAGCTCGCCACCGCCCTCCAGGGGAACACGCGGCGCGAGCGCCGCCTCGATCTCGGCGTCCACTCCCAGCTCTTCGAACAGCGGGACCGGACCGCCGTGGGTCTCGATGCGGTCGACGATCCCGGGCAGGAACCGCCTGGCCCAACGCTGAGCGGTCTCGGCGCAGGCGATGTCGCCGGCGACAACACGCCTGAGCGCTCCATGAGCATGACCCGCCATCACCCGCTCGATGGGCGCGGGGCCCGGGTCGACACGGGCGGGTGGCTCGAGCGACGCCGCGCGCCGGCGGACCTCACGCCACGCCTCGCGCAGCTCGGTGAGTTCGGCCGCCAGCTGTTCGGTCGAGGCGTCTCTTCCGGCATCCTTGAGCTGAGCGCCTTCTCCCGGTTCCACGAGAGCGCCCAGGGGATGGCCGTCCGGTACCGGTGAGCCTGCCGTATCGAGGCACATGCTCCTGCCCACCCGGTAGTGCAGATAGCGTCCGCTCAGCCGCACCCCTCGGGTCAAGACCGGTCCCTTTGTCCCATGCGGATCGGCCGTCACCTGAACCAGCACGCCCTCTCCCTCGTGAACCAGCCGCTCGATCCGCGGGCTTCCCTCCCTGGCCTCGCCGAGCTTCGCGGCATCCCGAGCCCGCAGGAGGCCGTCCGGGCCGTCGCCGAGAGCCACGAACGCCGCATTGATCCCCTTGTCGATGTAGTGCACGCGGCCGAGGTAGATGGCGCCGATGCGGCTGGGGTACGCGCTCCTGTGGTGCTCCACCTGCCAGACGCGGCCCTCGCCCAGCATCGCCGCACGCAGCTCTCCGGGACCTGCTTCGAGGAGGATGGTATCGATCAACACTGGTAGCCGAGACCGCTCAACATCATCCGCGCTTCCGCCACGGCCAGACCGACGACGTTGCTATAGGAGCCGTTGATCGACGGGATGAGCGCGGCCGCCGAGCCCTGGATGGCGTAGCCCCCGGCCTTGCCCTCCCATTCGCCGCCGGCGATATAGCTGTCGATCTCGGCCTCGCTGAGACGCTTGAAGCGGACGATCGTCGTAACGAGCCGCGTCGAGTGACGCCCATCCGGCGCCAGCACAGTAATGCCACCGTGCACCCTGTGCCGCCGCCCGGACAACATCTCCATACACCGCCGCGCCTCGGAAGGCGACTGCGCTTTGGGCAGGATCCGGCGCCCCACGGCAACGACGGTATCGGCTCCCAGCACGTAGGCGCGTGGGTAACGCTCCCGGACCGACCGCGCCTTGGCGGCGGAAAGCCGCCGGGCAAGCTCCGCCGGCCGCTCCCCGGGTCGGGGGCGCTCGTCCACATGCGCTGGTTCCACGGCATACGGCCTGATCCCCACCTGCGCCAGAAGCGCCGCCCGTCGCGACGACGCGGACGCCAGCACCAGGAGCGGCGCACCGTCCGATGCGCTCATCTGGCGTATCCCGATGCGACGCGGCAGCTACTTGTAGCGGAAGGTAATGCGGCCCTTGGTCAAATCGTACGGGGTCATCTCGACGTTGACGCGATCCCCCGCCAGCACGCGAATGCGATTCTTTCGCATCTTGCCCGAGGTGTGGGCCAGCACCTCGTGGTCGTTATCCAACTTTACGCGAAACATCGCGTTCGGCAGCACCTCGGTCACGCTGCCCGAGAATTCCAGAAGATCTTCCTTTGCCATTCCGTCTCCATGGGTTGTTGGTCTCCGGACAAGGAGGCGCCTATCGTCGCGATTCCGGTAAAGAATTCAACCTCTAATGCGGC
>JBHICL010000507.1:0-2875 GCA_046759605.1 Alphaproteobacteria bacterium
TGCTCGACTTCACGCCGATGGAAGCCATCCTGGCGGCGACCATGCACGGCGCGGCCGCGATGGATATGCCGGGCGAGATAGGCCAGATCCGAGAGGGCTTTCTGGCGGACCTCCTGCTGGTCGACGGCAACCCGGTCGCCGACGTGAGCATCCTTCAGGACCGGAACAACCTGCTCGCCATCATGAAGGACGGCGCCTTCCACAAGCGCCCAGCCGTCGCGCGGGAGGCGCAGGTGGCCGCGGAGTAGGCAGGGCCGGCCAGGGACACGGCCAGCACTCGTGCGCAATTACTTGGAGATGTGTCGGCCGCCAGCCTCGGCCGGGTGGCGCTCGGTCGCTCTCTTATGCCACGCCGAACCGGAGCGGTTAGGCCAGCGCGCCAAGCTTCTTGCCGAGGGCGGCAATGCCGACTGCAAAGGTGTTGCGACCGACCTGTTCCTTGATCCGCTCCTCGTCCTCCGGCGCGACATCAAACTCCGCCTGCCATTCGACAAATGTCTTGTCCCCTTCGCTTACCGGCGTGCAGCTGAACGTGGCGATGTAGTTCCTGATCGGCATCGGCGAGACGATGATATCGTAGGTGAACGACCGGTCGAGATCGCTTAAGGAAAGCAGCGTCTCGCGGAGCTGGCCGCCGTCGGTCAGCTTGAAGTTTCTGACGCAGCCGACCTGGTCGCTCGGCTTGCCGTCCTCGATGTAGCTCTCGGCGATCAGTGGATGCCATTCGTGGTGGCTGTTGAAATCGCGCGCATAGGCCCAGACCTTGTCGACCGGTAGATCGATGATGCCGCTGGCGTAAACCTTGGCCATCGTTATTTCCCTCCGCTCGATATTCTCAAAACGAAATGCTCTTGAACTTCCGAGTCTGCTCTGTGAGCGCGCTCTCGACCGGCAGGCGCTCCATGCTGGACGCGCCATAGAACCCATGGCAGTGGCGGCCGTTTTGGAGAATGAACTCGGCATCCTCCGGGAGGGCGATCGGGCCGCCGTGGCAAAGCACGATGACGTCACGCCTGACCCGCATCGCCGCCTCGGCGATCGCGTCGATAAGCACGACGCAATCCTCAAGACTCCTGGCGGAGACTGCTCCGATCGAGCCGCCAACAGTCACGCCCATGTGGGCGACGATCAGGTCAGCACCCGCCTCCGTCATCGCCGCCGCCTCGTCCGGATTGAAGACGTAGGGCGTGGTGAGAAGATCGAGCGCGTGCGCCTGGCGGATCATGTCGATCTCGAGCCCGTAGCCCATCCCGGTCTCCTCGAAGCTCGCCCTCATGATGCCGTCGAAGAGGCCGATGGTCGGGAAGTTCTGTACGCCGGAGAAACCCAGGGCTTTCAGCTCGGCGAGGAATTGCGGCATCAAAACGAAGGGATCGGTGCCGTTGACGCCGGCAAGTACCGGCGTCGCCTTGACGACAGGCAAGACCTCCTTTGCCATATCCTTTACGATGTCATTGGCGTTGCCATAGGCGAGGAGGCCCGCCGCCGATCCCCGGCCGGCCATGCGATAGCGGCCGGAGTTGTAGATGATGATCAGGTCGATGCCACCCGCTTCCTCGCATTTGGCGGACAAGCCCGTACCCGCGCCACCGCCGATGATCGGCACTTGCCGCCGCACCAAGTCGTGGAACCTCTCAAGGATCTCGCTGCGTTCGATCCGGGGCATCCGGCGGACCTCACGTCACGCTGCGATCTCGCGGAAATTCCGCGCGAGAGCGGCGGAGAAGTCCGGATCGTTGACATGGAGCGGAAGCCGCAAGAGGCGCCGCATCTCCGTCGGTCGCAGGGTCTGCTCAAGCGCGGCGAACAGTGCCTCGTCGGCCTCGGCATCGTGGAACGCCTGTCCCGGGGCGTCGAGCGCCGACACGCCCCTCTCCGGAATGAGAAGCCGGACGGGGCCCTCGCACCGGTTGAGACGCTTGGCGATCCACTCGCCCATCCGGCGGTTCTCCTCCGCAGTCGTACGCATCAGGGTGACTTGCGGGTTGTGTCGATGGAGCTGTCGGGTCCGATAGCGCTCCGGAACTGTCTCCGGAGCCCAGAAATTCACCATATCGAGCGCCCCGACCGAGACCACACAAGGTATCCGACTCCGGACGATCGCACCGAATCGATCTTCGCCAGCACTCATCACGCCGCCCATCAAGAGGTCGCAGACCTCGGTCGTCGTGACGTCGATGACGCCGACCAGGAGTTCGCTGTCGGCGAGCTTTTCCATGGCCCGGCCACCGGTGCCGGTGGCATGGAATACGAGGCAATCATAGTCGTCTCGGAGCGCATCGACGGCTTTGGTCACACAGGGCGTCGTGACACCGAACAGGGTTAGCCCTATGGCTGGCTTGCCCCCCACTTCCGGCGCCCTGGCCGACGCCATGCCGACGATGCCGTAGGCCGCGTTCCCGAGCACGGACCGGCTTATCCGGTTCAGCCCCGCAATGTCGGTAACCGAATACATCATCGCAATGTCGTTGACGTCGACGAACGGACCGACATCGCCGGATGCGAGCGTGGAGACCATCAGCTTGGGGATGCCAATCGGCAGAACCCGCATGCCAGCGGTGACGATCGAGGTTCCCCCGCCACCGCCGATGCCAATGATGCCGGCTATGTCGTTACGGCCGGCGACGAAGCTGGCGAAAGCCTCGCCCATCGCGGCGACCGCCGTGCCGCGATCGTCGGTTGAAAAGACGCTGTCCGTGCCCTTGGGATGGCAGGCGGCGACCTCTCGCCCCTGCACGTCGACCTCGCAGTTTGGCGCCCTCGTGCCGACATCCACGAGAAACGGCTGGCCCCCGGCGTCAGCGATCCGCGCCCTCAGATACGCAAGTTCCTCGCCCTTGGTGTCTGCCGTGCCGACGACGTAGATCCGGCGCAT
>JBHICL010000508.1:0-2874 GCA_046759605.1 Alphaproteobacteria bacterium
TCCGCCTTCGAACACTTGCCAGGATGCTTGGCTGTACTCCTTGGCCAACGCCTGCCAATCCCGTTCGACGAGCCTTGCCCTGGCATCCTCCATTGCTTGCTTGGAAGCCTTTTGAAATTGCTTGGCCAACTTCTGCCAGTCCGGTTCGCCCTCTTTCGGTAACCCCTCTTCGATGGAGGCAACGGCCTTCTCACCGTCGGCGCTCTGGAGCAAGGCGGCACGGTACGATTGCGCGGCCTCCTTGTGCAGCTTTTGCGCCGAATAGATGTCACCGTAAGATTTATGAACCAGCGCACTCAGGTGGCGCTTGCGCGGCACTTTCTTTAGGATATCGCGTGCTTCATCCAATTTGCCTTGCTGTATCATCGCTTCCACGAGGGCCAAGCGAACAGCCGCGCCCTTGGGTCTCAGGCGCGTCGCTTCCCGGAACGCCGTCTCGGCTCCACTGTAGTCCTCCATCCGCATATTCGCGCGACCGAGCGAGCTCCACACGAGCGCATCGTCAGGCTTGGCTTTCGTTGCGGACTCGAGGAGCCGGACAGCCTCGCTATGCTTGTTCTCCTCACTATAAAAGCGCGCCAGCAGAACGGACGCCGCACGATGGCCGGGGTTCATGTGAAGGATGCCCTCGAGCTCCGCGACCGCGGCCTCCTTGTCTCCCGCTTTCTTGTACAGGCGGGCTAGTGGATCGATTCTAACACTTTCCTCCCGCGATCGACTGCGGCGAGGATGCGGTTGGGGTCGGCAGTCCAGACGAAGGGCTTGGGATCATGGTTGGCCTCCTCGAGGAAGCGGTTGATGGCGGTCTGAAGTTCGACGATCGAGCGGAAGACGCCGCGTTTGAGGCGGCGTTTGGTGAGCTTGGCGAAGAAGGTCTCGACCGCGTTCAGCCAGGAGCATGAGGTCGGGGTGAAGTGGAAGACGAAGCGCGGGTGGCGGTCGAGCCAAGCGCGGACCTTGGGATGCTTGTGGGCGCCGTAGTTGTCGAGGATCACATGCACCACCTTGCCGATTGGCACCTCGGCCTCGATGGCATTCAGGAAGCGGATGAACTCCTGGTGGCGGTGGCGCTGCATGCAGCGACCGATGACCGTGCCTTCGAGCACATCGAGCGCGGCGAACAGCGTGGTGGTACCGTGGCGCTTGTAGTCATGGGTCATGGTGCCGCAGCGCCCGCGCTTCATCGGCAGGCCCGGCTGGGTGCGATCCAGCGCCTGGATCTGGCTCTTCTCGTCGACTGACAGCACGACGGCATGGGCCGGTGGATCGACGTAGAGGCCGACCACGTCTCTTAGCTTGGCCGCGAAGTCGGGGTCGTTGGACAGCTTGAACCGGCGGAGGCGATGCGGCTCGAGGCCGTGGGCGTGCCAGATGCGCCGCACCGAGCTGGCGCTGATGCCGGCCGCCTTGGCCATGGCGGCCGCTGTCCAATGGGTCGCCTCGCCGGGCGGATCGGTGCCGGTGAGATCGAGCACTCGCGCCACCGCCTTCTGCGGTAGCGGCGGCTTGCCCGGCGGCCGGGTCTTGTCGTGGAGCAGGCCGTCTACGCCCTCGTGCATGAAGCGTTCCTGCCAACGCCAGACTACGGTCTTGTCCTTCGCGGTCTCGCGAACGATACCGTTCGTGCCGAGGCCGTCCGCGGTCAACAGGATGATCCGGGCCCGCCAGACGTGCTTCTGCGGGCGGTTGCGGTCGCGGACGACGGCCTCCAGGCGGCGGCGGTCTTCCGGCGTAACGGTGACGACGATGCCTGCGCGCATGGCGCAGACTCGCATGGCCAGTCCCAAATGGGAATCCCTAACGGGAGTCTTCTGTTAGGCGGGAACCACTAGCTCCACAGCCCTGAAAACTCGAAAGCCTGCCAAGGAACAGAGACGCAAAACGGGTCGTGCGCCTTTCGAGCCGCACGCCCTTATCTCGTCCGCGTCCTTATCGCAGGCCAACCCCTGCACCGCAAAGTCTCGGGTGTCCCGGTCTGCCGGCATCAGGCGGTCCACCTGAAGGTGACAAACAAATGATGAATTAATGATGCATGTCAGATCCTTAACCCGACGTCCGGGTGACAGCCGCATGGGAGAATTCGTCCAACGTCAACATAGAAACACATCGTGAGAACGGCCATGAGCGGCCAGCCCGCAAAGAACGTGAATTCAGATGATTTCAGCCTTCCCTGTTTAGCGAATAAGGCGCTCGGCCCTCCGTTCTCTCAGGGTGATGCTCCGCGGCGGCCAGAAGATGTGGCTCGGAAGCACGATCCCGCACCCTTCCGGCTGATCGATCGAGTCTTCGGCCAGTTGAGCGAATCAAGCTACCGGTCGCTGTTGGATAACAGGGGATATGCCGCACTGCTTTGTTCGCAGTTTCTGGGCGCCTATAAAGACAATCTCTTCAAGATGGTGGTTTCGCTGCTTGCGGTAGGCGCGATGCTGACGCCCGAATTGGTCGAGGTGTTGGTCGGACCGCGTGCGCCGGGCCAATACGCCCAGGCAGGCGCGCCCGAAAGCGCGGCACCCATCGGCCAGGTCGAAACCCTCTCCGCCACCGCACAGGCGACGCGCGCAGACGGCACGACCGTTCAGTTGAATGTCGGTGACCCGGTTTTCCAGGGCGACGTGGTGCAGACCGGGACGGGCTCGTCGCTCGGCATCACCTTCGTCGACGGGACGATCTTCTCGCTCTCCGCGGGCGCGCGAATGGTGCTCAACAGCGTGGTCTACGACCCGGACGGGACCTCGAATTCCATGCCGTTCAACCTGATCCAGGGGACCTTCGTCTTCGTCACCCGACAGGTCGCCTCGACCGGCAGCATGCGGGTCGAGACCCCGATAGCGACCCTCGGCATCCGCGGGTAAGAAGGGCAAAACCCCGCCCAGG
>JBHICL010000509.1:0-2870 GCA_046759605.1 Alphaproteobacteria bacterium
AGGAGAACGGTGTGTCCTACCTCAAGGTCCCCATGAATGTCTTGTGAGGAGTAACGGAACTGAACCGGCGACTAGCCGAGAGCCATAGGGCGGAAGGGCGTTGTAAGACCGGGAAAGAACTCACCAGCATGTCGGCCGACAGCACGTCTACTGTTCTGTTTGAAGCAAATGCGAGCAAGAGCCCAATTGTGGACAGCTAGAATCCGTAACGCAGCGCAAGGTAAAGATTGCTGTTGTCCTCGAATTGGCCGAAGAACGTATGTTCGTCCCGGCCGGTGAAGAGATTGCCGCCAGCCTCGATGGACAGATTGTCATCGACCTTGTACCTCGCCCGTGGACGCAAGTAGGCGTCCACGTCGGAGGGCGAGAGGAAGGCGAACAAGGACCACTCCAGGTTCTGGTTCAGCGTCAGCCAGGTGAGCCGCTGTGTGAGCACGTGGCGGTTCTCGTCTCGCGCGGGCGTGCCGGCGGGAAGCGTGTCCAGGTAGTCGTCATAGTCCACCATGTGCTCGAGATAGTACTGCAGCCCCAGCGTAAGGTTCTTTGCGAGCTCCTGCTCATAACCCGCCAACAGACGGACTTCGCTGTTGCGCACATTGGGATCATCACCGTCGCGATCCTCGCGCGAGTCATAGTAGCCAAGCTCCAGATTGGCGATGCCTTTGCCAAGAGGACCGCGCAGGCTGCCGCCCACCACCGACAACCGCGGGAAGGTGGCGCGGCCGCTTACCGGATCCGATCCGGCCGGGCTTTTCCAGAAGCCGTCGTATCCGTAGAGCGCCCCTTCGTAGGCGGCGAAGTTTCGGTAGAGCCGCAACGCCCACTCGTCGTCGCGGAACCAGTCGTCCGGCCGGTCTGCCTGGATAACGGCATCCCGCCCGGTGATACGCCCCAGCGCTGGATTGAAAAAGGAAACCCGGGATCCGTCGATGAAGCGGTCGGCGTCGAAGACAGGCGTATAGACGATGTCGAGATTGGCGATGTCGGAGAAGGCGGACAGCTCGGCCGCATCCGACGGCGCTTTCAGATACTCCTCGTCGCGTCCGAGGAAGAACGAATTGAAGTCCTTGGGGAAGAGGTCGTTGATGAAGACCAGGTCGCCGGTGCCCCAGGTCAGGATCTGCCGGCCGACCTTGGCGTCGGTGAAATCGGTGGGAGAGAAGATCGCATTGGCCTCGCGCAGGTCCAGGAAGCCGTCGCCCGTCTCCAGGTCGATTGCATGGCTATCGGCGAGCGTGTCGTAAACGAGATCCGTTGTCGCGTGCAGCGAAAGGCCCGGCAGGTCCTTCTCGAACTCGAGCTGCAACCGCGCTTCGGCCAGTGTGGCGCGGCGCTCGTGCTCGTCGTCGTGCAGGCGTACTCCACCACGCCCCTCCACGAAGCCGGTCACCTGGAACGGCAGGTCCGCCAACGCCTTGGCCTCGTCCGCTTCCTCGGTCTCGGCGTCGCCGTTCAGCCCCGGCGGCAACTTAGGCTCGCCACCTTCCAGGCCTGGCGGCAGCTGGGGACCGCCGCCTTCCAGACCGGCGGGCAGCTCGGGCTCCGCGTTCTCGGCTTGAAGGCCGGCCGGCAGGTTCGGCTCGGCGGCCACCGCGCTCACGATTCCGATGATGCCACCGAGGCAGCCCGCCAACAGGAGCGCTCGGAGCTGCGGTAATAGGATACCCGGTTCGTGCCTCAGCGCAGGTACTCTGTGGGTGCGCGGCGCAGGAAGCGCTCCGTGAAGATGTTCTCGGGCAGGCCCACGTCATAGCCGACATCGTCATAGCTTATGGTGGTCGTGCTGCCGGTCCTGAGATCCTGCATGCGGGCCTTGGTGACCGTGGGATAGCCCTGGACGGTCTGAACCTCCAACGCCGTGTAGACGCGGTACTTTGCGTCACTCTTGTCGTAGTACTCGGTCTGAATCGGCAGATACGTGCCCTTGTGGATGAACATGTCGTAGTAGGAGAACTCGACCGTCCCGGGCTCCTTCGGCCGATTCCGCAGGACGTAGAAGTTCTCCGTCACATCGATCAGCTCGTGCGCGTCGGCGTCGATGCTGCGCCCCGAAACGTCCTCGTAAAAGAAGTCCGAGCCGGCGAAGCTGGTGCGTTGGTCGGTGGCGGCGATCCGCTTTACCAGGTCGAGGGCAGGCAAGTAGAGCCACCGGTCGTCATCGCGATCCTGGTACTTCCAGACGACCAGGGCCATCTTGTTCACGTCGGCGGGCCGGTGGAAGTAGACGTAGTAATTCTGCCGCCCGCGATAGGCGCCGTTCTCCAGGCCGTCGGTTTCCGGCTCGTCGCGCCGCAGAATGGTGATCTGACGCGTGCGCAGCCGGCCCTGCCTGTCCCTTATCTCCATGACCGCGCGCGCCCGGCCATCGCGCGCCCGGAAGTAGGACGTGAGATTGGCACGGTCGACGATGTCCTCGACCGACGGAAGGTCCTGGCCCGCCGCCGCACCGCCGAGCGACGACCCGAGCAGCGCGACGCCAAGAGCAAGCGCTGTCAATGCGGCCCCTGCAAACGAGGTCATCGCGGTCATCCGCCCTCCAATGCAACCTCGCTTTCAGAGAGCCCACCAGGAGCGGTGTGACCCGGGCGCGGAAACAGCCATCGCTCAAGCAGGGTAATGAGCGCCGGCAGGATCAACAACGTGCCGATACCAGCCGTCAGCAGGATGGCAGCGATGAAGATCCCCACTGTCTTGTATGGCAACAAGGGGGCGACGAGCAGTGGCAGGAAGCCGACGCCGAGCACGATGGCGTTGCGCGCGATCGCCCGCGCCGGCTCGCCGAACACCGACCCCAGGGCCCCTCGCCAGGCGCCGGTCCGGGCGTAGGCCGTGCGCGCACGAGTCAGAAAATGGATCGCGTAGTCGACCGC
>JBHICL010000510.1:0-2865 GCA_046759605.1 Alphaproteobacteria bacterium
CCGAGGCCGCCTTTCACAACGCCATTACGGTCGACATGGCGATCGGTGGGTCCACGAACGCCATTATCCACCTGCTGGCGCTGGCCGGCCGCGCCAGTGTCGCGCTGGATCTCGATGTGTTCGATCGGATCTCCGCGGGGGTGCCACTACTTGCGAACGTGCGCCCCTCCGGGGCCTACCTCATGGAGGACTTCTACTACGCCGGCGGTCTGCGGGCCCTCATGGCGGGGCTCGAGAGCCGCTTGCGCCCCGAGGCGCTCACGGTGAACGGCAGAACCCTTGGCGAGAATCTGAATGGGGCCGAGACGTTCAATCGCGACGTCATCCGGACCCTGGACGATCCGGTCAAGGGTGCCGGCGGAACCGCCGTCCTTCGCGGCAGCCTGGCGCCCGAGGGGTGCGTCATCAAACCGACGGCGGCGGAGGAGCGGTTGTTGAAGCACCGGGGGCAGGCGGTGGTCTTTCGTGACGTTCGGGACATGAAGGCGCGGGTGGATGGCGACGACCTGGAAGTTACACCGAACTCGGTCCTGGTGCTGCAGAACGCCGGACCGGTCGGCGGACCCGGCATGCCCGAATGGGGGCAGCTGCCGATCCCTCGCAAGCTGCTGAGGCAGGGCGTGCGGGACATGCTGCGGATTTCCGACGCGCGGATGAGCGGCACGAGCTACGGGGCCTGCGTGCTCCACGTTTCGCCGGAATCGGCCGTGGGCGGGCCGCTTGCCCTTATCGAGGACGGCGACAACATCGAGATCGACGTCGATGCCCGACGCATCGACCTTATCGTCGGGGAAGAGGAGCTGGCGCACCGGAGAAACCTGTGGAAGCCGAGCCACGAGAGCTACAGCCGCGGCTATGTCTCGCTCTTCGTGGACCACGTGACCCAGGCGCATGAAGGCTGCGACTTCGATTTCCTCCGCGGCCCGCCGGGGTCGGTGCGCGAGCCCGACATATTTTGATATCCGTCGCGGCTCGCCCCAGGGCTCCCGCCCGGACGCCGTCACCGCCTCTCAAGTCGCTTGGAAGGGGCTCGTGTCGGCCTCCTCGCCCGCATCGAACTGGATTTCGATGTGGTTGCCGTCGGGATCGTGGATATTGACCTGTTTGTTGCCGACCTCCGGGACGATAGCCACGTCGTAGGATATGCCACGGCCGCGCAAGTGATCGAGAAAATCTGCCAAGCCGGTCGCGAAAAAGGCGAAGTGCTCGACCTGGGGCTCGCCTTGATCCGGCGCCTCCTCGAGACGAACGAGGTGCACGACGGCCGCCTCCCCGCAATAGTGCCACGCGCCGTCCATGTCGAAGGGCGGCCTGTCGCCGCGCTTGAGCCCCAGTATCTCCTCGTAGAAGCGTGAGAGCTCGTCCATGTTGGCGGTTCGAATGTTGACGTGATCCAGCGAAGTGATGGGCACGGTCGAATCCCCGTCTAAGAGAGTTGTCGTCCGTTGTCGCGCGGCCTACCGAGCGAAGACCACTATACCCCAGGCGCGACCGTCAATTCTGCCCACTCCGAAGGCTTCGTTCCACTGCGCGGGAAAGCGAATCTTTGCAGGCACTTACGCGCCGTTCCGCGAGGATGCGCGGGGAATCGAGTCTTTACAGGCACTTCCGAGCCGTTCCGCGAGGATGCGCGGGGAATCGAGTCTTTACAGGCACTTCCAAACCGTTCGATCGGCAGCCGACAGTACGAAAGCGCTTGTGACGCTGCCCACGTAGCGTGTCACAATGCAACTAGAGTGCCCCAAACAGGGGCCGTAATCTGGGGGAGGAAGCTGCAGCTTGACCGCCAGGGCATAGTGCGGTGATTATCCCCGGCCCGCAGTGTAGCGGGCTTTTTTGTGCACTCAGCCGTTGGGATGGCGGCATGACCGGCCAAGATCTATTCCTGGTCAGCCTCGGCGCCCTGCCGCTGGTCGCTTCCGCCGTCGTTGTGGGAGGAGGCGTCGTTCTATGGCGTCGCTCCGGCGCCTATTTCGGAGCCCTGATAATTGCGTGCGGTACCGTCGGGGTGGTGTTTGCCGCCGGATGGTTCTGGTTCGTGACAGGCGACATCTGGCGATAAAGGCGCGGGCGTTGCGGCCACGCCAGGGCAGCAACAGCACCTCAAGTGTGTATTCTCCGAGACGGAACCGCGCACGGTGGCTCCCATTGGCGCCGACTGACGGGCTGGCTCCTGGCAGCGGCAGACGACCGAGATCGAATCCTTTCGGGGACGCACGCCTCAGTGGATCTCGTCGGCCTCGCCCATGGCATGCGCGAGCTTCTCGGCATCGAAGCCGGGCGCGCGCGCGGCCTCGAGGATGATGGACTCGCGGCGGGCGAGGAGAGCCGCTTTCTCGGGCACATCTGACGCCAGCTCGAGAGGGACAACCACCGCGCCATGCCGGTCGGCATGGACCAGGTCACCGAAAGCGACGGACATGCCAGCCACCTCGACGGCGCCACCGAAGCTCTCGATGTGGACCCAGGCGTGGCTCGGGCCGACTGAACCCGCGAGCACCTGAAAGCCGGGCGCCATCACATCGAGATCGCGAACGCTACCGTTCGTCACCAGACCGAGGCAGCCGAGGCCGGTGTGGACGGCGCTCTGCACTTCCCCCCAGAAGGCTCCGAAGCCGGGCTGGGGATCCACGTCCTGGACAACGACGACCGTGGGCCGGGGACCGTCACCGACATAGCGGTAGTAGGCAAGGCGGCGGGCGCGGACCTCCGCTGGCGGCTCGTCGGGGGGCTCGCTGGCGCGGATCGTCAAGGTCCGCGCATAGCCGACCATGGGCGGCAGTTTCGGGTTGATGCAGACCAGCGGCTGAGAGGTGAAGCCGGTGGTTCGGAACCTCGGATCGAGGAGCTCGAGCGCGTTGCACA
>JBHICL010000511.1:0-2859 GCA_046759605.1 Alphaproteobacteria bacterium
GCAGCGATGGCGAACCAGGCATAGGCGGCCACTTCGTCGCGTTCGCAGCCCCGTCCGGTGCCCAGCAGGTACCCGGCCTCGTACTGAGCCATCGGCACGCCGTGCTCGGCCGCGCGGACCAACATGGTGCAGGCATAGGATTCGTCGATCGCAAGGCCGGCGCTGCCCTCGAGGTGCATGCGGCCGATCAGATATTCGGCCATGCCCATCCCGGCCTCGGCCGCCGAAGCGAGCCAGAAAGCGGCCTTGGCCACGTCGGGAGTCACCGAGCCTCCCGGCGCGTCTCCACCGTGTAAATAAAGCCAGCCGAGGCTGAACTGGGCCTCCCTGTGGCCGCCGGCCGAAGCTGTCTCGTACCAGCTTACGGCCTCGGCGTAGTCCCGCTGAACGCCGTACCCGTACTGGTAAAGGGTTCCGACGCGATATTGGGCCTCCGCGTCGCCGGCGTCGGCCAAGGGGCGCCAGGCCCCCATCGCCGCGGCGTAGTCGCCGCGCTCATAGGCCGCCATTCCGGTCTCGAAGTCCGCACGCGCCGATGTCCATGCGATCAGCAGTACGACCAGCGCCGCACCGAGGACGGAGAGATGTCGCAGCATGTTCCCCTCCTTCAGCTCCACCCGCGCCGCTTTCCGCGAGCGAGTCACACAACGATCTTCCTGCATAGCTGTGAGTCGCGTGGCGGTGCGCAGGGCGTCAGATTATGCGCGCGAGTGGACCCTGACCAGTCCGATTGAGCCGATCGTGACGGTGTTCCGGTGCGCGTCCGCTCGCGCCAGGGTGCTCGCCTGTCGAAGCCTTCGATGGGGTGGTCAACGGCCTTACGCGAGGTTGCGGCGCGCCCAGACCGCCGCCTGCGTTCTGTTGCGTGCACCGATCTTTGGCAGGAGGCGCCGCATGTGGACCTTGACTGTCGCTTCCGAGATCCGGAATCGTTGGGCGATCTGCTTGTTCGTGTCGCCTCGGACGAGACGCGCCAGGATGTCCACTTCACGGCGCGACAAACCGCAGTTGCAGGCCTGGCGTCCGGAGCTGGGAATGCCTGGGTACAAGAGATCCCCGAGGCATGTCGGGAACACCGTCTCGCCCAAGGCCACCAGTTTGAGCGATTCGAGCAGTGCCGCGGTGGATATGTCGCTTATCAGATAACCGCTCGCTCCGGCGGCCAGGCAGGCGGTCAGAGCTTCCCGGGACAGCGTCTCGGCCACGACGACGATCTTCGCGTCCTGTCTGCGTGCTCGGATCGAGGCTATGGCTCGATCCATACCGTCCGCATCGCCGAAGCGATCCACGAGAATGATGTCGGGTTCGATATCGGCGCCGGACGCGGCCGTGATCGCAGAAGTGCCATCGGCTTCGGCAATGACGGAGAACGCGGAGCTTTCAAGGACGCTCTTGAGTCCCGACCGAAACAGCCCGTTCCTACTGACGACGAGAACCGTGAACTCACACATCTAACTAAGTACAGCGCACCAACGTCACTCTGATGGCGCATATATGGTTAATAGCGCCGTTTTTCAGGTCACCGTTCGAGGTAGTCCGATCGGGTTAGGAACCTGGCTCTGCCGGGGTTGGTGCTCAGCGCGGGGTCTGGCCGTGCTCGAACGCCGCAAGCGCTTCCCGCCGCAAATCGTCCTCGCGCCCTGTGTAGCGCGGAGAGAAGTGGAACGGAACCATCCGCTTTGCCTCGGCCTTACGGGCCATGGCGCCGGCTTGGCGTGTCGTCAGGTGGCGCTTTCTCGCGGCCTTGTCCGCATCCTCGTGCATGAAAGGCGTTTCGATGAACAGGGTGTGCGAGCCGCGCGCCAGTTCCACGATCTTCGCTTCGTTCCGCCGGTGGTAGACGACGTCGGTTACGTAGGTGACCTTCTGTCCGGGAACGATACGTAGGACCTGCGCTTTCAGCACGCCAAGCGGGACCCATGCCTCCCGCGGCGCTCCGTCCTCGCGCCAGCGGACCGGGAAGGGCTTGTCCTCCGGCTCGTCGCGCCCGACCGCCTGCTTGAGCTCGCGCAGCCACGGTCCGACCCGGAAGCCCATCTCCTCGACTCGATTCTTCCAGACGTTGACGTGCTGCTTCTCCTCGATCGCGAACGCGAGACAGGGAATGTCGTGATCGAGGAAGGTCGTGCGGATTCGAAGGTTTGCCTCGTCGAGGATGACGCCGTCCGCAATCGCACGCTTACCCGTTGCCTCCGGCTCGAATCCGTTCCGGCAGCGGAACTCGAGCTCGACGAGCTCGTCCGCCGAACGGATCTCACCGACCCAGATCGTGAAATCGGTCTCGTAGTAGCGAACGAGGTTCCAGGTATAGGCCGCCAGCTTGTGGTGCACGCGCTCGCCGAAGCCGGGGGGTCCGAAGAGATGGAGGCGCTTCGCCCGGCCCAGGCAGACCCGCAACAGCCTGTCGAAACCCGAGAAGTGGTCCATGTGGGTATGGGTGACGAAAACGTGGCTCACGCGCAGGAGCTTGCGCGACGAGAGGGGTTGCAGGTCGCCGAGATCGATGAGAAACGCCCGATTCTCGAACAGGCACTCCACATAGAGCCCCGGATCGCCGAAGGGTTCGTGGACGAGTTGTGGGTGCAGGAGCGAGGTCACGTTCTGCGCCCCCGTCCCGATGGCTTCTGGCAGCGCGGGCAGTAGTAGGTCGTGCGTCCACCCACCTTCAGGCTGTCTATGGCGCCGCCACAGCGCGGACACGATCCGCCCTTCTCCCGGTGCGGCAGGAAGTAGTCGGCCGGCAGCCGGTCGAGGAACCGCTCGGATCCCGCGCGCCGTGCGATCGCCGTCTCCAGCACGCGTTTCATCTGGCGGAACAGCTCCGCCACGCGCTTCGGGTCCAGGTGGTCGCACCGCGTC
>JBHICL010000512.1:0-2857 GCA_046759605.1 Alphaproteobacteria bacterium
GCGACGTGGAACGGCTGTGAGAGGAAGCGCTGGATCTTGCGCGCGCGGGCGACGGCCAGCTTGTCGTCTTCCGAGAGCTCGTCCATGCCGAGGATGGCGATGATGTCCTGCAGCGATTTGTAGGTCTGCAGCACCTTTTGGACGTCGCGGACGACCTCGTAGTGCTCCTCGCCGACGATGCGGGGATCGAGCATGCGCGAGGTGGAGTCCAGCGGGTCCACCGCCGGGTAGATGCCGAGCTCGGCGATCTGACGGCTCAGCACCGTGGTGGCGTCCAGGTGCGAAAACGAGGTCGCCGGCGCCGGGTCGGTGAGATCGTCGGCGGGCACGTAAATCGCCTGGACGGAAGTGATCGATCCCTTGGAAGTCGAGGTGATGCGTTCCTGGAGCGCCCCCATGTCGGTGCCTAGAGTCGGCTGATAGCCGACCGCCGAGGGAAGGCGGCCCAGGAGCACCGAAACCTCCGAGCCGGCCTGGGTGAAACGGAATATGTTGTCGATGAACAGCAGCACGTCCTGGCCTTCCTCGTCGCGGAAGTACTCGGCCACCGCGAGGCCGGCGAGCCCGACCCGGGCGCGCGCGCCGGGCGGCTCGTTCATCTGGCCGTAGACCAGCGCCGCCTTCGAGCCCTCGCCGTCGAGCTGGATGACGCCCGATTCGACCATCTCGTTGTAAAGATCGTTGCCCTCGCGGGTGCGCTCGCCGACCCCGGCGAACACCGAGTAGCCGCCATGGGCCTTGGCGATGTTGTTGATGAGCTCCATGATGATCACGGTCTTGCCGATCCCGGCGCCGCCGAACAAACCGACCTTGCCGCCCTTGGGATAGGGCTCCAAGAGGTCGATGACCTTGATGCCGGTGACCAGGATCTCCGATTCCGTCGACTGTTCGGTCAAGCTCGGCGCCGGCTTGTGGATCGGCGCGCGCATCTTGGTCTCGATCGGTCCGCGCTCGTCGATCGACTCGCCGATCACGTTCATCAGGCGGCCCAGGGTCTCGGGGCCGACGGGAACCGTGATGGGGCCGCCGGTGTCGGCCACCTCCTGACCGCGCATCAGCCCGTCGGTGGTGTCCATGGCGATGGTGCGGACCGTCGACTCGCCAAGATGCTGCGCCACCTCGAGCACCAGGAGCTTGCCGTGGTTGTCGACATGAAGCGCGTTCAGGATGGGCGGCAGTTCGCCGTCGAAGCGAATGTCCACGACGGCGCCCAAGACCTGTGTGATCGCGCCGACAACGTTTCTCGCCATGCCGTAGTCCTCAACGAAGATCCGAATGAGCCAAAGGTTGCCGCCCCGCCGCTAAAGCGCCTCGGCGCCGGAGATTATCTCGATGATCTCGTTGGTAATATAGCCCTGGCGCGTGCGGTTGTAATAGAGGGTCAGATTCTCGATCACTTCACCGGCGTTACGGGTGGCGTTGTCCATTGCCGTCATGCGCGCGCCATGTTCGCTGGCGGTGTTCTCCAGCAGCGCCCGGTAGGTCTGAACCGCCAAGTTGAGCGGCAGGAGTTCGGAGAGGATTTGCTCCTCCGACGGCTCGTATTCATGGACGGCCTGCGGCCCTTCGTCTGCGGCCGCCTCCGGCAACACGCAGGGGATGAGCTGCTGGCGCGTAACGACCTGGGTCAGGGCCGACCGGAAGTGGTTGTAGACGATGGTGCAAAGGTCGAACTCTCCCGTCTCGAACATCCCATGCACGCGTTCGGCAATGCCCAAGGCATCGTCGAAGCCAAGGCGCGGCCTGCCCACTTCGTCGATGGTGTCGACGATAAAGCCTCCGTATTCGCGTTGCAGCTGGTCCCGCCCCTTGCGGCCGACGCAAAGGATCTTGATGGTCTTGCCCTTGGCCCGCAGATCCCGCAGCAGGCGGCGGACGTCGCGGACAATGGACGAGTTGAACGAACCGCAGAGGCCGCGGTCGGAGGTCGCGACGACGATCAGATGTACGTCGTCCTTGCCGGTGCCGGCGAGCAACGGTGGGGCGCCCTCCCGGCCCTCGAAGCTCACTGCCAGCGAGCGCAGCATGCGCTCCATGCGGTCGGCATAGGGGCGGCCCGCCTCGGCCTGCTCCTGGGCGCGCCGGAGCTTCGCCGCCGCCACCATCTTCATGGCCGAGGTGATCTTCTGGGTGGATTTCACGCTGTTGATGCGAGTCCTGAGGTCTTTGAGGTTCGGCATGCGGCGTTACGGCGGCGCTGGGCGGGGCCGGCTCAGGCGAAGGTCCTGGCGTATTCGTCGAGGAAGTTCTTGAGCTTCTCCTCGGTCTCCGGCGACAGTTCCTTCTCGTCGCGGATCGCCGCCAGGAGCTCCGGCTGCTCGTCGCGAATCGCGCGCAACAGGCCGGCCTCGAACCGGGTCACGTCCGCGACCTCGATCTTGTCGAGATACCCCCGCACCCCGGCGAAGATCGCGACCACCTGCTCCTCCACCGGCACGGGCGTGAATTGCGGCTGCTTGAGGAGCTCGGTCAGGCGCGCGCCGCGGTTGAGCAGCCTCTGGGTCGCCGCATCGAGGTCGGAGCTGAACTGGGCGAAGGCCGCCATCTCGCGGTACTGGGCGAGCTCCAGCTTGATGGTGCCCGCAACCTGCTTCATGGCTTTGATCTGCGCCGCCGAACCGACGCGGCTCACGGAAATGCCGACGTTCACGGCCGGGCGGACGCCGCTGTAGAACAGGTCGGTCTCGAGGAAGATCTGGCCGTCGGTAATCGAGATCACGTTGGTCGGGATGTAGGCCGCGACGTCGTTGGCCTGGGTCTCGATCACCGGCAGCGCGGTGAGCGAGCCGGCGCCATAGTCCTCGTTCATCTTGGCGGCGCGCTCGAGAAGGCGCGAGTGCAGGTAGAACACGTCGCC
>JBHICL010000513.1:0-2848 GCA_046759605.1 Alphaproteobacteria bacterium
TGCCCGATCTGCGGGATGGCCCTCGAGCCGAAGACGGTGTCGCTCGAGCCGACGCGCAACCCCGAGCTCATCGATATGACACTGCGCTTGGGGCTCGGCGCCGCGCTGACGCTCCCCCTCGTCTACCTCGGCGCCGGACGCTTCCTCCCGATCCTCTCCTCGGAGGGCCTGCTGCCGCCGGGGATTTTGGGCTGGGTCCAGCTCGCGCTCGCGGCGCCTGTCGTCTTGTGGGGCGGACTGCCGTTCTTCAGGCGCGGCTGGGCCTCGATCGTCGGCCGCAGCCTCAACATGTTCACGCTGATCGCCATGGGTACGGGCACCGCCTTCGCCTACAGCGTCGTCGCGGTCATCGCACCCGGCATTTTCCCCGAGACGTTTCGCGGGGAGGCCGGAGAGGTCGAGCTCTACTTCGAGGCCGCCGCGGTCATCACGGTCCTCGTCCTGCTGGGTCAGGTCCTCGAGCTGAGGGCCAGGGAGAGGACCAGCGACGCCCTCAAATCGCTGCTCAGGCTGGCGCCGACGACGGCGCGGCTCATCGCCGATGACGGCTCCGACGCGGAGATCCCCCTCGACCGCGTGCAGCCGGGCGACCGCCTCCGTGTGCGCCCCGGGGACAAGGTGCCGGTGGACGGGATCGTCCTCGAGGGCCACAGCTCCATCGACGAGTCCATGATCACCGGCGAGCCGATCCCGGTGGAGAAAGTTCCGGAAGACGCGGTCATCGGCGGCACCCTCAACGGAACCGGCAGCTTCGTCATGGCCGCCGAACGGGTCGGCAGCGAGACCATGCTCGCCCGCATCGTCGAGATGGTCGCAGAGGCGCAGCGGAGCCGCGCGCCGATCCAACGCCTGGCCGACGTCGTGGCCGGCTATTTCGTGCCCGCGGTCGTGGTTGTGGCGGTTGTCGCGTTCGTGGCCTGGAACATCTGGGGCCCGCCGCCGGCGCTGGCTTTCGCCCTGATCGCCGCCGTTTCCGTGCTCATCATCGCCTGCCCCTGCGCTCTGGGGCTGGCGACGCCGATGTCGATCATGGTCGGGACCGGTCGCGGGGCGCACGCCGGCGTCCTGATCAAGGACGCGGAGGCCCTGGAGACGCTGGAAAAAGTGGACACGCTGGTGATCGACAAGACGGGCACCCTGACCGAAGGAAAACCGCGCGTGACCGAGGTCGAGACCGCGGACGGCATGGCGGAGGCAGAGCTGCTTCGTCTCGCGGCGAGCCTGGAGCGCGGGAGCGAGCACCCGCTCGCGGCGGCCATCGTCGACGCGGCCCGGGAGCGCAACCTTTCACTCGCGGAGGCGACCGGGTTCCAGGCGCTGACGGGAAAGGGCGTGACCGGCGAGGTCGACGGCCGGAAGGTCGCATTGGGCAACGAGAAGCTCCTCGAAGCCCTCGGCGTCGAGCCGGGTCCGTTTGCAGAGCGGGTCGGCCGGCACCGCGACCGGGGCGGGACGGCCATGTTCGTCGTGGCTGATGGCACGGTTAGCGGGCTGGTTGTCGTCGCCGATCCCATCAAGGAGACGACGCCCCAGGCGCTCGACGACCTGAGACGCGCGGGCGTGCGCATCGTAATGCTAAGCGGTGACAGCCTCGCCACGGCACGGGCCGTGGCCCAAAAGCTCGGGATCGACGAGGTGGAGGCCGAGGTCCTGCCCCAGGAGAAGGGCGAGGTGGTCAGGCGCTACCGTGCCGAGGGGCGGGTCGTCGCCATGGCCGGCGACGGCATAAACGACGCTCCGGCGCTGGCCGAAGCCCAGGTGGGCATCGCCATGGGAACGGGCACCGACGTGGCCATGGAGAGCGCCGGCGTGACCCTGGTCAAGGGCGACCTCACGGGCATCGTCCGCGCCCGGCGCCTGAGCCGCGCCACCATGAACAACGTTCGCCAGAACCTCTTCTTCGCCTTCTTCTACAACTCCCTGGGCGTTCCGGTCGCGGCCGGCATCCTCTATCCATTCTTCGGCATTCTCATCGGCCCCATATTCGCCGCGGCAGCCATGAGCCTGAGCTCGGTCTCGGTGGTCGGTAACGCGTTGCGCCTGCGGAAGGCGAGACTGTAGAGTCCTGGCCCGGCAAGGTTCCCAGGATCCGGTGAGGTGACGACGATGGTGGGAAATCCAAAGCGATACTTTCCGGCGCTCGCGGTCTCCGGCTTGCTATGGGCACTCCAAGGTGTCCCGAACGCCGTGGCCGAACCGATCGAGCCGGAAATGACGCCCGATCTTCGGGCCGGAAAGCAGGCCTACAAAGTGCGTTGCGCCGAGTGTCACGGCGGGCGCGGCGGCGGAGCGGAAAAGGGGCCGCCTCTCGTCCACCGCCTTTACAACCCGGGACACCATGGGGACGCCGCGTTTTACCGCGCGGTACGCCAGGGTTCCAAAGAGCACCACTGGAAATTCGGAGACATGAAGCCGGTCCCCGATGTTACCGACGAGGAATTCGAAGCCCTCATGCGGTATGTGCGAGCCGTCCAGCGCGCCAACGGCGTGTTCTGATAATCTCGGCGTCGACGCTGGGGACGGGAAAATATGGCGCAGTGGATCTCTTGGCCTCAGTCGGATGGGTCCACGTGCCTTATGTTATCGAGAAACCGAAGGTAGGGCTCCGGCAATCCATGAGCCCGCGCTCCCTCTCTGAGTAGAGTGATGTAGCGGAGCGAAGGATCCCCGTCCGTTTCCTTGCCTTCGGCGATGTAGGTGACCGCTCGAACCAGCACGCCGCTTGTATCCTCCGCTTCGACCCAGAGGTGCCGGTACCGCGGCCCGGGAACGCCCTCGGTCGCGTCGAGACGAACCAGATCAGCCCGGGTGATGCGATAAAGGACCCCCCATACCTCGGCGTTCGGAT
>JBHICL010000514.1:0-2831 GCA_046759605.1 Alphaproteobacteria bacterium
CTGCCCGCGGTGCCGACCTCGAAGCCGCTATCCAGCTTGTCGAAGCGAAGCTCTTTCGTATTGGATCGTCCGGTCGATGGCCTGACCGGTTGTGGACAGTGCTCGTGGAAACGCTGTGCCATTTGAAAGATGGCGTCCGTGGCCTCCAGAGCGTGGGTCAGGATGTAGGCGCGAGCACCGAACCGGTGCGCCACCTTGTGATAGATCCTGCCCTCGACGTAGGTGGAACAACCCCATTGCCGGGCTTTCAGGACCAGGACGCGGACACGGCCGCCGCGGCGATGCCTGTGATCCTCGATCCAGCGATGGATGCGATGCTGAGGAGCGTTAAGCACAAAAGGCCGGATCTCACCGGCCTTTGTCCTTATCCTCAGGCACTTCGCGGCGTAGTATGGAAGGTCGTCCCTGAGCCGCTTGCGAACCACCCTCTCCCGCGCGTTCATTCTCCGTCGTCGAGTTCCTGCAGCGCCATCTCGTGCCTGTGCGCGATGTCGCCGCTCACTTCCATCTTGTCTCCATAGCGGCGTGGCAACAGATGCGCCGCCGCCCAGCGTCGGATGTCGGTGCGTAGCTTGGCGATCGCGAGGGTGTCACGGTCCTGAGCGCCATCCGCGATCTCGACGATCTCCTCCGCCCACAGCTCGGCCTGGGCTTCGCGCGCACGGTTGTACTTGGCGACGAAATCGCGTTGCCGCTCCGCGAACAGCCACTGCATGACCGTCGAGATGGTCGGCATCGACGGATCCGCGCATATGCGGCCGAGATTCTCGCCACCAGCGAGCCGCCGACAGATTTCCCCACCGAGTTTCTGGCTATAACGCGTTGGTCGGTGGTGCTCACTCACCATCTCCGTGGGTCCTCGCCTCTCGCATCCGTATCGATAACGCGACCGCTGTCGCACCGAATGGCGGATGGGCGGCGCCAAGCGGACCGGTCTTACAGGAGCCGTTGGACCGCCTTCGCCGCCCCGACCCGAGCTCACCTCTCGCCTCACCGGCATCAAGGCGACCGCGTGATCACCGGCAAGCCGGACAATCGCGGTGGCCAACTACGCTGGCAAACGGTCGTTGGGCCCGGGTATAAAGAAAGCCGCCCGGCGGGGCCGGGCGGCACAATGTGCTGTGCGCACCAATCCAGATTGGTGCATATACTACTTATGACCCGAGTCGTTGTCAAGCACTTTCTGCTCCGCGGTCCGCGATATCCTAAAAACGGCCCCCCGCCTGAGACTCATAACGGACCCTTAACCCCTCACCCATAGCGTATGACCTTGGTGGGCGGAAGGACGGATGGATTCCATGCACTCCCCAGGAAGCGAGCGCGAAACCAGTACGCATGCCGCGAATGCCATCGCCAAGATGGCCGAACTACATATCCCGCCGGACCCGATCCACTTTACAGTGTGGTACAACTATTACGCGAACCAGATGCCGGGGCTCACGCGCGCGCTCGACGAACTGGAGAAGGCAGGGAGATGTGACGCGGCGGCCTGCCTCGAGGTCTATGTAAAGTTCTGGGGGGACGACACCCAAACCGATCTCATACACAAGACGAACGCCAGTATCGAAACGGCGGTCGGCCACGTCCTCGAGCATCTGAACCAGGCTGGCGCCAACGCCTCCGGCTACAGCTCGGCCCTGGCAGGTTTCTCAAGCCGTCTCTCGGCGAACCCCACCGCCGACCATGCCATGTCGGCGATCGAAGACATTGTGTCCGTGACGCGGCAAATGGAAGAAAAGACGAAGGTACTCGAGAATCGTCTTGTCGAATCCTCGCGTGAGATCTCCGAACTCAAAGAGACCCTCGCGTCCGTGCGCCACGAGGCCATGACAGACGCGCTCACGGGCATTGCCAACCGCAAGCGACTGGATTTCGAGCTGCACAAGGCCATGACGGTGGCAACGGAAACCGGCGGTCCCACATGCCTGCTGCTGCTCGATATCGACCACTTCAAGAAGTTCAACGACACCTATGGCCATCAGCTGGGAGACCAGGTTCTCAAGCTCGTTGCCCGAAGCCTCACGGAGTCGATCAAAGGCCGTGACATCGCCGCACGGTACGGCGGAGAAGAGTTCGCAATTGTCCTGCCGCAAACAGCGCTTCGGAATGCCTGCACCGTTGCGGAGCAGATTCGCGCGGCCATTGCCTCGAAGCAGATTGTCAAGAAATCGACCGGCAAGAAACTGGCGAAGATCACGGTGTCTGTCGGCGTTGCACAGTACCGACCGACCGAGCCCCTGGGGGATTTCATCCGGCGCGCCGACGAGGCCCTGTACCTCGCGAAGAGGGATGGGCGTAACCGAGTGGCGACCGAAGGCAAGCCAAAGCTCAGCTTGGTCGCGAACAGTTAGCTGCCGTTACCAAGGAGATTGTTCAGCCGTTTGGCGGGCGGTGAGGCATTGATGCCGGCGTGTGGGCGATGGTGGTTGTAGTAGTGGAGCCAACTGCTCATGTCGTCGGTCCTTTGATCAGAGGATTGATAGGCGCGGTGGCAAGATCTCGGTGTAGGCGAGCCTGGAGGCGTCGTCGATGGCGATGTGCAGGTACTCCCAGCCCCTGCCGCGCGAGCGCCGCGCTCGATCACCGGTGATGCGGTGACCGAGGCCGTCGATACGGCCGAGCTTTTTGGTGTCGATGTGGATCAGCTCGCCGGGCCGCTTGCGCTCATAGCGCATCACCGGCGGGCGCTCGTCGAGGGCGGACAGCCGCCCCAGACCGAGGCGTCGCAACACGGCGCCGTCCGTGGAGAGCGGCACGCGCAGCGCCCGTGCGATGCGCGGACCGCTCCAGCGATCCCGCCGCAGCCGCTCGATCTCGGCGACTGTCGCGGC
>JBHICL010000515.1:0-2831 GCA_046759605.1 Alphaproteobacteria bacterium
CCGTCCGGATTATCCGGATACCAGCCGAGCAATTCGCCGTGCCCTTGGTAGCCCATCAGTCGCTGAATACGTTCGGGATAGCTTTCCGCTATCTCCCGTGGAATGGTGAGGTACTGGTTCTCTTCCTGTCGAAGCCAACCTAAGCTATAGGTGTTGACCAGGCCCATGCGCGGCTGCTCGGTATGATTGGCACCGCCGCCATGATAAACCGAGCCCAGATAAAGCAGCACCGAACCCTTTGGCATGACCGCTTGAACCGTATCATTTTCCGTCGGACGCTGCGGGTCCGTCCATCGATGACTGCCGGGGATCACGCGGGTTGCCCCATTCTCCACCGTGAAGTCATCGAGCGCCCAGTTGGCGCTGACCTGCCATTCCACACCTGGAAAATGCATGGGGTAGATCCCGTCATCGCAATGCAACCGCTGCGGGGTTTCCCCTGGCCAGATCTCGATACCGGTGGTGCTGCCTATCCGGTAATTAATGCAACGGGGCAGCAGCATCGCATCGACGATCTCGAGTACACGCGGATGACCAATCAGCTCGGCCGAGGTCCGTGATCGGGCGAGGATCCCGGCCACGCGGAGGGTCTTGTAACCGTTGAAATCACTCTGACTCGAGGTCCCTTCCGAATCAAAGTACGGTCGCAGTTCCGAAGCAACGGCATCTACCGTTTCCGTATTCACGCACTCGCGCAATATGACTGCGCCGTCGCGATTCATTGCAATAACGATCTCTTCAACGCTGACGCCGCGGTCGAACGACTCGATACTCATAGCTCTCTCACCCATCTACAGGATTACCCGCTCGCGGCGATACGGCACATCGCCCGGGTCCGGCTCGTCCAGCTCCCGTGCATAGCGATGGCCGCTGTAGACCGCTGCGGCAATGGTGCCGGGGGCGAGACAATCGCCGATTCGGGTCAACGTTTTAATCCCGCCGGCTTCGAGGGCTTCAGGACGACTGGCGAGCTCACGGTAGAGCGCGTCGTCAGGCAAACGTGCCGTCACTAGCACCAGCGATTGCGCCGACTTGCCAATCGTGCGACCGCTAAATACGCAGCTTAGGGTTGCCTCGCTACCGTCGAAGCCCGTGAGGACGTGATTGGTCACGATGTTGACGCCGAGATCGAGCAGCCTGGCCTGGGTACGGTGCTGTTCTGCAGTATAGACACTCCACGCGCTAACCAGGGCGGCCGGCGTGACCAGAGTGGCGGATAGACCTTCGAGACGCAGCCGCTCGGCAATGGTGCTGCCCATGTAGTAATGGTCGTCGTCGAAGACCAATGTGTCGCCTTCCGGCCCTCGACCGTCGAGAATGTCGTCAGGACCGAAGATCCGATCTCGGGGACCGAGGGTCGCGAGGGGAGCCTGGTGCCAGCGACCAACGCCGTCCGTCCGCCAGCTTGAGCCGGTAGCGAGCGCAACGTGAGCGAAGTCGAAGGAGAGTACGTCCTCGGCACTCAACCGGCTTGCCTGGTAGATCTCGACGTTGACCATTTTCTGCAGCTGCTGCACTCGGTAGTCTCGCACGCGCACCCATTCCCCGAGACCCGGTAGGGTCGATTCCGCCATGACCCGGCCGCCAAGCTCGGTGGTCGCTTCCGCGAGGGTGACCGCATAGCCGCGCTGTCCGAGTGCACGGGCAGCCTCGAGGCCCGCCGGTCCAGCCCCTACGACGAGCACCGCGTCGTCCGAGCGCTTCGGCGCGATGCTTTCCGGATGCCACCCCCGTCTCCATTCCTCTCCCATGGTCGGATTCTGAGTACAGCGAATGGGAACGCCGAGGCCATCGCCCGTATAGCAAATGTTGCAACCGATGCATTCGCGGATGTCGTCCAGGCGACCCTCTTCGATCTTCTTCGGTAGGAAGGGATCGGCGATGGAGGGACGGGCCGCACCGATGAGATCGAGAATGCCGCGCTTCACCTGCGCCACCATGGTGTCCGGAGAAGTAAAACGGCCGACGCTGACGACGGGCTTCGTGGTCAGTGACTTGACGAAGGATATGTGCTCCTCCAGCGCGCCCTCTTTGACAAAGCGTGAGCTTCCCATCTCGTGCGAGTAGTCCTGGATATTGATGTCCCAGAGATCCGGCAGCTCGGCAAGCAGGGAGAACATTTCCCGTCGTTCTCCATCGGATTCGCCTTCGCCCTCGTCAGCGGCAAAGCGCACCGCCACGGCGCAGCTGTCGCCCACCGCTTCCTTGGTCTCCTCGATCAGCTCGCGCACCAGGCGCACGCGATTGACAAGTGTCCCCCCGTACTCGTCCGTGCGCTGGTTGCTGAGCGGCGACAAAAACTGTGAGAGCAGATAGTGGTGAGTGGCGTAGACGTAGACGATATCGAATCCAGCCTCCTTCGCCCTTCGCGCTGCTGCCAAATGCCAGCGTCGCAGCTCGCGGATGTCCGCCTTGTCCATAATCCGGCCTTGCACCGGATCGTAGTTGCGGCGAAGCGGCCGGCTCTGCGTCCCCAGCGGAGGCTCGCGGCTCGCGAGATTGCCCGCAACCAAGCCATCGCCGCCGTGCCAGAGCTCGACGCCGGCCAGCGCGCCGTGGGCGTGCACCTGCTCGACCATGAAGGCATGGGCCCTGATATCCGCCGCGTCCCAAAGCGTCGCATAGGGAGTGGGCAGGTCGTCGGAGCTCGGGTGGATGGAGCAGTACTCGGTGTTGACGACGCCCCAACCACCTTCGGCCTTGACGGCGCGCATCGCGGCCAGGGTTTGCGGAAGTACATAGCCCATACCGCTGCAATGGGGCACCTGATAGAAGCGGTTCTTGGCGGTCACCGGACCGATGCGGACCGGCTCGAAGAGGATGTCGTAACG
>JBHICL010000516.1:0-2829 GCA_046759605.1 Alphaproteobacteria bacterium
TCACGTTTCGAGCATGGCTATGACAGGATCGAGACTTGCCGGGAAAACCGCATTGGTGACGGGAGCCGGTAACGGCATCGGCCGCGCAATCACGGAAGCTTTTGCACACGAAGGTGCCGCGGTGGTCTGCGCCGACATATCGCTTTCTGACGCGGAGCGGGTGGCGCAAGACATCGTTCGAGAGGGTGGACAAGCGGTCGCTTGTTTCTGCGATGTGAGCGATAGCGCCTCGGCCAAGGCTGCCGTCGAGCGGGCTGTGACAGAGTTCGAAGCGCTTCACGTGCTGGTCAGCAATGCCGCCGTTTTCACCCCCGTTACACCCATCGAGAAGTTGGCGGTGGAGGACTGGGACAAAACGCTGGCGGTCAACTTGACCGGCGCCTTCCTGATGAGCAAGCATGCGATACCACACCTCCGCCGCGTGGGCGGCGGCAGTATTATTTTCGTTGCCTCGCAGATGGCCCGTGTCGCTAACGCCGGGCAGGCGGCCTACTGTGCGACGAAGGGGGCGTTGGTACAGCTCGCCAAAGGCATGGCGCTCGACCACGTCGAAGACAACATCCGGGTCAACGCCCTGTCACCTGGTGGCGTGGCGACCGATCGCATGATACGGCGCTTTGGCGATCTCGACACGGCTCATCGGGTCTGGGGCGCAAAGCATCCCATGGGACGGCTTGCGCGACCGGAGGAGATCGCGCCTGGCGCGGTGTTTCTGGCGAGCGATGAATCGTCCTTCATGACTGGTTCGGACCTTTTGATCGACGGCGGCTACACGGCTTGGTAGGCCCGAACCCTAACTGGGGAGCTCCCCATGAAACCCGAAAACGACGACCGCCGGAGTGAGCGCCTGGCCGCGCTCTACACCGGTGCGGTTGCCGACGTTCTGGACGAGCTGGGCTACCGCAACCAGTGTCTTCCGGCGGACATCAGGCCAATCGAACCGACGATGCGGGTGGCCGGACCGGCGTACACGGTCCGCGGCCGGTCTCGGCATTACGATGACGGAACCGACCCGAGGTACAGGCAGATGGACATGCTGGACGGCATCTTCCCTGCCAGCATAGTCGTCGTGGACGCGGGCGACGAGACCACCGCCGCCCATTGGGGCGAGCTGATGAGCCTTTCGGCCCGCGCCAGGGGTGCGAGGGGCGCGGTGATAGCCGGCGGCCTTCGGGACACGCCGCAAATTCGAGAGATCGGCTTTCCGGTCTTCCGGCGCTACCACTCACCGCTGACCGCCGTGTACCGCTTCGACATCACGGAATACGACGTGCCCCTGCGCATTGGCGGCGTGGAGGTTCGACCGCGCGATTTCGTGCTCGGCGATGTCGATGGCGTGCTCGTAGTCCCGGCCACGGCGATCGACGAGGTTTTGGAGCGGGCCGAGTCGGTCCGGGAGCGCGAGAACATCGTCCGCGACGCTTTGAAATCGGGCGGGAACATCCGCGAGCTGTTCCAGAAATATCAGGTGTTCTAGGCCGTCCGCTCGCCAGTGTGGGGTGTCGCTATGTCCAACGGGTTTCTCTCCAATTCCAGGATCGTCGCCGCCTACCGTGACAGGACGCCATCCTCCGAGCGATTTGCGGCCGAGGCGGCAGGGCTGTTTCCAAGCGGCGTAACTCATGACGTGCGATATCTCCAGCCTTACGGAATCTATGTCACCAGCGCTCAGGGTGCGCACAAGTGGGATGCCGACGGCAACGAGTATGTGGACTACTCCGGCGGACATGGGGCGCTTCTGCTCGGTCACAACCACCACGAGGTCATGGCGGCCATTCACGCGGCGTTGGACAATGGCACCCACTTCGGCTCCAACCACGAACTCGAAATTCGCTGGGCGCAGGCAGTGCGAGCGCTGGTTCCCTGCGCCGAGCGGGTCCGGTTCACCGCGTCCGGCACCGAGGCTACGCTCATGGCCCTTCGGCTTGCGCGGGCCTACACGGGCAAGCGAAAGATCGTCCGCTTCAAGACCCATTTCCACGGTTGGCACGACCACGTGAGCGCCGGGGTCAGCTCGCACTTCGACGGCTCTCCGACGACGGGAGTTCTCTCGGACGTCGCCGATCACATCGTTCTGCTTCCACCCGGTGACATCGACGCGGTCCACACCGCGCTCGCGTCGGACGACGACATCGCCGGCGTTATTCTTGAACCCACCGGCGCGACCTTCGGCAAGGTTCCGATATCGGCTGACTTTCTGGCCGCGTTGCGCGATCTCACGCGACAGCACCACAACTTGCTGATTTTCGATGAAGTGATGACGGGATTTCGCGTTGCTCCAGGAGGTGCGCAGGAGGTTTTCGACATTACCCCGGACCTGGCCACCTTCGCCAAGATTCTAGCCGGTGGGCTGCCTGGCGGCGCCGTCGCCGGTCGGAAGGACATCTTGGATCTCCTCGACTTCGACATGGCCAAGGAAGCCGGGCGCGAAAAGATCCAGCATCAGGGCACGTTCAATGCCAATCCGGTCTCTGCCGCGGCTGGAATGGCGGCGCTCCATGTCGTTGCCACAACCGACGCCTGCGATCGAGCCAACGCCTATGGGGCTGAGCTTCGGGCACGACTGAACGAAGTGCTGGAAGGGGAGGGCGTGCCCTGGGCCGCCTATGGGACCCACTCAGGATTTCATCTCTTCACCAATCCAAGGAACCGAAGGATCACGCCGTCAACATTCGACCCCTACGCTTTCGACTGCGAGGAGCTGAAGGCGAACAAGCCGCAGTTGCTACAGAGGCTTCGTCTGGCGATGTTGATCAACGGCGTGGACCTGTCCTCTTGGCCGGGTGGCCTGATTTCCACCGCCCACACCGAGGATGACCTTGCCGCCAC
>JBHICL010000517.1:0-2827 GCA_046759605.1 Alphaproteobacteria bacterium
CGAAGCGCTCGGCGACGGGCTCGTGAGGATCCCCGACATGGTCGAGCGCATCTACGCGGAGGTCCCGCGGAACCTCCACCGGACCGCCGCGATGTCGGTGGAGTCGCATCTCAAGAAGCTTGCGAGGGAAGGGCGGGTGCGGGAGCGCCGCGAGCCCGACGCGCCGTCGCGCTGGGAGTTGCTCCGCTCGGACGCGTGACCGCGCTCGGCACGCATGGGGCTTTCGAAGGCGAGGATGGGATCGAGATCGGACCGCCCAGCCCGCACGCTTGACGGCGCGGCAGGAGGCGGGCTACAAGGAGCGCGATGATCCCCGATCGGGTGGTCGAAGTCTTGCACGGCCCCGCCATCATGTTTGTCGGGACCCGGGACGCCGGGCTCCGCCCCGCACATACGTGCGCGGTCGCCGCCGTCGTGCACGACGACCGCCGGACGGTCACCTTCTTCGTCCCCGAGAGTCGCTCCGCGAGGCTCCTGAGCGACCTCCGGGACAACGGCCGGATCGCGTTCGACTTCGGCTGGGTCAGCCACGAGGCGTATCAGCTCAAGGGGGCTTATCTCTCCTCGCGCCCGACCACCGACGAGGACGTCGCCCGGCAGGAGGCGTACCGGAGGAAGTTCCTCGCGGCAGTCCGGCAGGCCTACCCGGAAGAGATCGCCAGGCCACTCGCGCTCGGGTTCGCGTACAACCCTGGCGTGGCCGTGACCTTCCGCGCGGAGGAGGTCTTTCTCCAGACGCCCGGCCCCGGCGCCGGCACCAGGATGGCATAGCGGGTCGCGTATGGCGATCCTGCCCGAAGAGATCAAGGCGGCGATGCAGGGGGTCATCCCCTCGCACGTCGTGACCTGCGCCGCCGACGGCACGCCGAACGCGACCGCGATCTCGCAGGTCTACTACATCGACCCGGAGCATGTCGCACTCTCCCACCAGTTCTTCAACAAGACCGTCCGCAACGTGCGCGAGAACCCGCGGGCCATGGTGTGGGTCATCAGCCCCGAGACGCTCGACGCCTGGGACCTGGAGGTCGAGTTCGACCACGCCGAGACCAACGGGCCGGTATTCGAAGCCCTAGACATGCAGATCGAAGCCATCGCCTCGATCGTCGGGCTCAAGGGGATCTTCAAGCTCAAGTCCGCCGACATCTATCGCGTGCTCTCCGTTACGAAGAACGTCGGCGAGCGCATCCTCCTGCCGGACATCGTCGAGCCCGGCGGCGCGCGCTGAGGCGCACAGGGCCCCCGGTGGCCGCCGAGCGTCCCGACCCCCAGCCGCTCCGGGAGCAGATCGCCCAGAACCAACGAACGATCGACCGGCTGAACCGCGACCTCGCCCGGAAGTCCAACGAGGTCCGGATCATCCAGCAGATCTCTCAGGAGATCACCTCCACGCTGGACCTCGACGAGGTCCTCGGGATCGTCCTCCGCGCGATGGAGCGGGTGCTGGGCTTCGAGCATTCGATGATCCTCCTCAAGGACCTGGCTGCGGACCGGCTGCGGCTGGCCGCGAGCCGCGGCTATGAGCCAAGCGGCGTCGGCGCCGAGGTCGCCTTCGGCGAGGGCGTCATCGGCGTGGTCGCCACTCACCGGAAGATGATGCGCGTGGGGAATGTCGGCGCCAGCGTCGCCTACCTCCGGAGCGTCCGGGCGCGGCTGGAGGCGGCGGGCCAGGTTGTGCCCGGCGGCGAGACCGCCGCGCTGCCCGGCCTCCCGAACGTCCAGAGCCAGCTCGCGCTACCACTCCTCGTCAAGGACCGCCTGGTCGGTGTCCTCGCGGTGGAGAGCCCGCGGCCCAACGCCTTCGACGAGCTGGACGAAATCCTCCTCGGGATCGTGGGCAACCAGGCGGCGACCGCGATCGACAACGCCCGGACCTATCAGATGGTGGAGAGCCTCAGCCGGCTCAAGCGCTTCTTCTCGCCGCAGCTCGCCGAGGCGATCGTCACCGGCGGCGCCGACGACCCGCTCAAGACCCACCGCCGGGAGGTGACGGTTGTCTTCCTCGACCTCCGCGGATTCACCGCGTTCGCGGAGACGGCGGAGCCCGAGGAGGTCATGGGCGTGCTCCGCGAGTACCACGCGGAGATGGGCAAGCTCATCCTCGTGCATGACGGCACGCTCGAGCGCTTCACCGGTGACGGCATGATGATCTTCTTCAACGACCCAGTGCCGGTGCCCGACCCGGCCGAGCGCGCCGTGCGCATGGCGGTGGCGATGCGCGACCTAGTGGCGGCGATGATCGGCCGGTGGCGCAAGCGTGGCTACGACCTCGGTCTGGGCGTCGGCATCGCGCAGGGCTACGCGACCATCGGCACCATTGGCTTCGAGGGCCGCTGGGACTACGGCGCCATCGGCACCGTCACGAACCTCGCGGCCCGCCTCTGCGGCGAGGCCCAGCCCGGGCAGATCCTCATCTCGGCGCGCGTCGCCTCGGGCGTGGAGGACCTCGTCGAGGCGGAGGAGGTCGGGGCGCTCACGCTCAAAGGCTTCGCGCGGCCGGTTCCCGCCTTCAACCTCCTGCGGCTAAAGACGCCCGCCTGACCCCGAGTGCCGCGTCCGGGCGGCCCGTGATCGGAGCGCGCTTCCTGGTGTTCCGACTCAGTTCGTGACCTGCTGCGCGGGGTGGCGGCAGGCCCGCCCAGACTCCTTTCCGCCAAGGTTGGGTAGTGAACACGACAGTTCTGACTCCGAGAAGATCACTGAAATGGTGGCCTGGAACGCTGCGGCGTTCGTAGGCACTATCGGAGAGTTATTCCGGCAGAAGAGTCTCACGGTGTGGCTTCCCGCACCGAGCGCCTTGCCGCCTGTCAGGGCCATGGTGTACCAACTG
>JBHICL010000518.1:0-2822 GCA_046759605.1 Alphaproteobacteria bacterium
GCACGACGCAGTTGGTGTTCGAGCCGCTGGAGTTTCTGGAAAAGCTCGCCGCCATAACGCCGAAGGTCCCATCACACTGCACCATGTGAGAACCTCCCGCCTGAGCGCGTGACCGTCACCCTGCCGGTCCATCCCTTCTACGGGATGACGCTGGCCGTCGTGCGCCATGAGCGAGATCAACGCGGGCGACGGTACGTCACCGCCGAACATCCCATGGCCGGACACCTGCGCCTGCCGTACGAGTGGACGGACCGCTCGGCCCCCCGGCCGGTTCCGACGGTCAACGGGCAGCCGGTGCGGATCGGTGTTAAAGGGTTCCTCGCGCTGGCCCGGGCCGTCGCCGTGGCCTTGCGCAAAAAACTTGACTCGCCCGCGCTCCCTCCGGCACCGTCGTCCCAAGCTGAGCAAACGCACCGTCCCCTCGACCTCCGCGCCAGTGGAGTGGTCAGCGCTGTCGGTGACGACCCAGCGCGACCTGCTCGGGGTATGGGCGTCCCTTATGCGAAAGACGCTGCGTCTCCCCGCTTCAGCCACCGACGAGGTGCCCAATGAACGACAAGATCGTGCCCACGCATCTCGAACGCCGAGCCGTCGTATACTTGCGGCAGTCGACGCTCAAGCAGGTTCACGAGCATCGTGAGTCCACCGCGCGCCAGTACGCCTTGCAGGAGCGGGCCCAGGAGCTGGGCTGGACCCCCGACGGTATCGACGTCATTGACGAGGATCTGGGGCAAAGCGGATCGAGCACCGAAGCGCGCCTCGGCTTCCAGCGCCTGGCCGAAGACGTGGCCCACGGTCGGACCGGCGCCATCTTCGCGCTCGAGGTCTCGCGCCTGGCCCGCTCGTCGGCCGACTGGCACCGGCTCCTGGAGCTGTGCGGCCTCGCCGACGTGATCATCGCCGACGAGCAGGCCGTCTACACGCCCCGGGACTTCAACGATCGGCTCCTGCTCGGGCTCAAGGGCACCATGAGCGAGGCCGAGCAGTATTGGATGCGTCTGCGCTTGGACGGCGGCCGCCTCAGCAAGGCCCGCCGCGGCGAGTTGTTCTTCGTCCCCCCGGCCGGCTACGAGTGGGATGCGGCCACCCGGCGCTTCCGCTTTAATCCGGACGAGCAGGTGCAGCGCGCGGTCCGCTTAGCCTTTGAGCGCTTCCGTCTGGACGGCAGCGCCTATGGCGTCACCCGCTACTTCACCCAGCACGGCCTCCCTATGCCCGCCCGAGATATCCTTACGCGCGAGCTTCGCTGGGTCCCCGCCCGCCAGACCTTGATCCTGAGCATGCTGCACAACCCCATCTATGCGGGCGCCTATGTCTTTGGCCGCCACGAGCACCGGATCCGCCTGGTCGATGGCCAACTCCGACGACGGTGCCACACGAAGCTGCCGCAGGAGGCGTGGCGGACCTGTCTGTGGGACCAGCACCCGGGGTACATTAGCTGGGACGAGTTCATGGCGAATCAGCGCAAGCTCGGGGACAATCGCACCACGCCCAAGGCGCCGGACCGACGCGGGGCGGCACGCGAGGGGGCCGGGCTGCTCCAGGGGCTGGCGCTCTGCGGCCGATGCGGACATCGCATGAGCACCCGTTACTGCGGCCCGCCGGGGCGGGCCGTGTACCTGTGCCTCCCCAACGTCGGGTACGGCGTCTGCTGGTCGGTGTCCGCGCCGGCCATCGATCGCGCCGTCAGCCGGCTGTTTCTCGACGCGATCCAGCCGCCCCAGGTGGAACTCAGCCTGGCCGTCCTCCGGGAGACCGAGCGCCAGGCGGGTGAGGTCGATCGTCAGTGGGCACTCCGGCTCGACCGGGCACGCTACGAAGCCCAGCTGGCCGAGCGCCGGTACAAGGCCATCGACCCGGACCATCGCGTGGTGGCCCGTAGCCTCGAACGAGAATGGAACGACAGGCTCGTCGAGCTGGAGCACCTCGAGCGTGAGTACCAGGAGGTGCGCCGCCGCGAGACGCTCGATCTCACCGAGGACGACCGCGCTCGTATCCTCGCCTTGGCCAAGGACCTGCCCGCGGTGTGGGATGCGGACACGACGACGCACGCCGAGCGCAAGACGCTCCTGCGTCTGGTGGTGCGCGAGGTGACCCTCAGCCCCATCGCGGTGCCGGCGCGCCTGACGCGGGTGCAGGTCCTGTGGCAGACCGGTGCCGTGAGTGACTTCACCGTCCCGCGCAAAGACAAGTACACGGCGCAGGCCACATCGGCGCAAGCGCTCTCGCTCATCCGCAATCTCTACCTCACCAAGCAGAAAGGCGATGGAGAGATCGCCGCCGAGCTCAATCGCCGTGGCCTGCGCACCGGCCTGAATCACGCCTGGGACGTGTCTGCCGTCCGCCGGGCCCGCTACAGCGAGAGCATCTATCGGCCATCACCGAAAGCGCGCCGCCCCCCGGACCGACGGAGCGATGGACTCTACTCGGTGCACGCGGTCGCGGCGCGCGTGGGCGTCAAGCCCAGCGCGATTCGCTACTGGGTGCGAACGGGCGCGCTGGAGCCGGTCGAACGCCACGGGTCGGGGCATCCCCATTGGTTTAAGCTCGATCCCCCCACGATCGACCGCTTGCAAACGCTGGCCGCAGCGTATGCGCGACGTCGTGTCGCTGGCAGCGAGGCCCGGCAATCGCCGTCAGGCACACACGATGCCTCGTGAATCCAACGCGGTGAGAGGCACGCAGAATGAGCGAGTTCCCCGGCGCCACCGCCACCATCGCAAGTCCCGTAGACGTGCTCAATCAACCGGCCGGCTACGACACGGTTGGTAGCGAAGGAGAGGCAGTATGCGGATACCTTCCCTCGGCCCGAGGTGAATCTG
>JBHICL010000519.1:0-2819 GCA_046759605.1 Alphaproteobacteria bacterium
AGCAGGATGTTGAACAGGTCCGGATGCGCCTTCTCGATCTCGTCCAGCAGCAGCACGCTGTGCGGATGTTGATCGACGGCGTCGGTCAGGAGGCCTCCCTGGTCGAAGCCCACATAGCCCGGGGGTGCGCCGATCAGCCGTGATACCGAGTGCCGCTCCATGTACTCCGACATGTCGAACCGGGTGAGCTCGATCCCTAGCGACCTCGCCAGCTGGCGGGCGACCTCGGTCTTGCCGACGCCGGTCGGGCCCGAGAAGAGGTAGCAGCCGATCGGCTTCTCGGGCTCACGCAGTCCGGCGCGGGCGAGCTTGATGGCGCTGGAAAGCGCCGCTATGGCCGTATCCTGGCCGAACACCATCGTCTTGAGGTCGCGGTCCAGGTTCTGCAGCGACTTCCGGTCGTCGCGGCTCACGGACTTGGGTGGGATACGGGCGATCTTTGCGACGATCCCCTCCACGTCCTTGACCGAGATCGTCTTTTTCCGCTTCGACGGCGCCACCAGCATCTGCGCCGCCCCCACCTCGTCGATCACGTCGATGGCTTTGTCCGGCAGCCTGCGATCCGAGATGTAACGGGCGGAGAGCTCGACCGCCGCGCGGAGCGACTCCTCGGTGTAGCGTATCTTGTGATGCTTCTCGTAGTAGGAGCGGAGGCCTCGCAGGATCTTGACCGTGTCCTCGACCGTCGGCTCGTTGATATCGATCTTCTGAAAGCGGCGAACGAGCGCCCGGTCCTTCTCGAAGTAGTTGCGGTATTCCTTGTACGTGGTGGAGCCGATGCACCGTAGCGTGCCGCTGGCGAGCGCCGGTTTCAGCAGGTTGGACGCATCCATGGCCCCGCCCGAGGTGGCACCGGCGCCAATGACGGTGTGGATCTCATCGATGAAGAGGATGGTGCCCGGCGTCGACTCCAGCTCCGAGATGACCGCCTTGAGGCGCTCCTCGAAGTCGCCGCGGTAACGGGTGCCGGCCAGGAGCGCGCCCATGTCGAGGGCGTAGATCGTCGCGTCCTCCAGGACCGCCGGCACATCGCCGTCCACGATCCGCTTCGCCAATCCCTCGGCGATGGCGGTCTTGCCGACGCCGGAATCGCCGACGTAGAGCGGGTTGTTCTTCTGTCGGCGGCAGAGAATCTGGATCGTCCGCTCCACCTCGGCCTCGCGTCCGATCAGCGGGTCGATACGCCCGTCCACGGCCTTCTGGTTGAGATTGACGCAGTAGACGCTCAGAGCCTCGGGGCCCTTCTTGACGACGTGCTCCGCCTGAGCGTCCTCGTCGGCGCCCGAGATCGGGCGGCTGGGCCCCTCCTGTCCCGGCACCTTGGCGATGCCGTGGGAGATGTAGTTGACCGCGTCGAGACGGCTCATCTCCTGCTGCTGCAGATAGAAGACGGCGTGGCTCTCCCGTTCCGAGAAGATCGCGACAAGCACGTTGGCGCCGGTCACCTCCTCGCGGCCGGAGGACTGGACGTGGATCGCCGCCCGCTGCAACACGCGCTGGAAGCCGGCGGTCGGTTTGGCATCCTCGAGCCGGTTCGTCATCAAGCCCGAGAGCTCGTTGTCGATGTAGTCCGTGATCTCCTGGCGAAGCCTGTCCAGCTCGACACCACAGGCGCGAAGGACGGCGACCGCATCCTGGTCCTCCGTCAGCGCCAGCAGCAGGTGCTCGAGCGTCGCGTACTCGTGACGCCGCTCGTTGGCGAGGGCAAGGGCCCGGTGAAGGGTTTGCTCAAGGTTGTGGGATAGCATGCCCACGATCGGCCCCGCTCACTCCTTTTCCAACGTGCACTGTAGCGGATGCTGGTGCTTACGCGCGAAATCTATGACCTGCGTCACCTTTGTCTCCGCCACCTCGTAGGTGAAGACGCCGCAGACGCCGATCCCACGCTGGTGCACATGTAGCATGATTCGCACCGCCTCCTCGTGAGCCTTGTTGAAGAACCGCTCGAGGACGTGAACGACGAACTCCATGGGCGTGTAGTCGTCGTTCAGCATCAGAACCTTATACATGGACGGCCGCTTCGTCTTCGGCTTCGTCCGCGTGATGACGCCGGTCTGCCCGTCCGTGTCACCTGGCTTCTTCTCGCTCATCCTCCAATCCGTCGGGCTCGCTCGGGCTCGATAGGAGATGATATTGATCGCCCCCTCAACAGAAAAGACCCCCCATCCGACAGCGTCGTCACAATCCGGCCGCACTCCTCATATTGGGTAGGCACACCCCGCTCGACAAGAAGGGCCCGGGCGCTTCAGCGCCGGGCCCCGGAGCAAATCACTCATTTCAGGGTGGATTAGAGGCCGGTGGGCTTGCTCACGCGCTCCCAAGCGGTCGCGGCGTGCGCGTTCAGCGGCTCGAATGCATCCTTTGCAACCTGGAACGACAGCTCCTGGAGCTTGGTGCTTTCGGCGAGCATGTTGTCGAAGCTCTTTTTCGCCCAGTCATTGTGCAGGTCGATCACCTCGTTGACGGTCTTGGCGTCGAACATCCTGCGGGCGGCGTTGAACCCCAGCTCCACCGTGGACTGGGTGTAGGTGGCGACCTCGCGACCCAGGTCCTCGACGCCCTTGGTGACGGCGTTCGAAGACGTCATCAGCGCATCGAACGTCTCGCGCTGGAAATCGGCGAGCTCGTCATAGCCCTTGAAGGCATAAGCGCTGGCTTTCTCGACCTGCTCCCTGGTCATGGAGACCGCGTCCTTGTACCCCTTGGCGGCCGCCTCGACCGCCTCCTTGCCGACGGCCGCATGCGCCTCGGTACTCTTCTTCGCTGTACTCATCACTTAGCTCCTCGACACGACATGGTTCGAATGACGACCCGGCGAA
>JBHICL010000520.1:0-2818 GCA_046759605.1 Alphaproteobacteria bacterium
CCATCATCATCATCCGCGCGACCCAGAAGAAGATGATGTCGAAGCCGGTCACCAGCACATGGGTGGGGTAGTAGCGGGCGAGCTCCGGCGTCTCCTCCGGCCAGCCCAGGGTGGAGAACGGCCAGAGCGCCGAGGAGAACCAGGTGTCGAGCACGTCGGGATCGCGCTCGAGGGGCTCGTCGCGGCCATAATGCCCGCGCGCCTCGGCCTTCGCCTCGGCCTCGGTCATGGCGACGAACACCCGGCCGTCCGGCCCGTACCAGGCGGGGATCTGGTGCCCCCACCAGAGCTGGCGCGAGATGCACCAGGGCTGAATGTTGCGCAGCCACTCGAAGTAGGTCTTGGCCCAGCTCTCGGGCACGAAGCGGGTGCGGCCGGCCTCGACGGCCTCGATGGCCGGGCCGGCGAGCCTCGCCGCGTCCACGTACCACTGGTCGGTGAGCCAGGGCTCGATCACGACGTTGGAGCGGTCCCCGTACGGCATGACGTGGAGGTGGCGCTCGACCTTCTCGAGGAGCCCCTGGGCCTCGAGGTCGGCGAGGACGCGCTTGCGGGCTTCGAGCCGGTCGAGGCCGCGATAGGGCTCGGGGGCGTTGTCGTTGACGCGGGCGTCCCGGTCGAAGATGTTGACGAGCTCGAGGCCGTGCCGCTTGCCGATCTCGAAGTCGGCGAAGTCGTGGGCCGGGGTGATCTTGACCGCGCCCGAGCCCTGCTCCGGATCGGCGAGCTCGTCGCCGATGATGGGGAGGCGCCGCCCCACGAGCGGCAGAAGGGCGTGCTTGCCGATGAGGTGCTTGTGGCGCTCGTCCTCCGGATGCACCACCACGGCGGTGTCGCCGAGCATGGTCTCGGGCCGGGTGGTGGCCACGGTCACGTGGGCGTCCGTCTCGCCCTCGATCGGGTACCTGATGTACCAGAGCCGTCCCTTGGTCTCCCGCTGCTGCACCTCGAGGTCCGAGATCGCGGTGTGCAGCTTCGGGTCCCAGTTGACGAGGCGCTTGTCCTTGTAGATGAGCCCCTCATGGTGCAGCTCGACGAAGACCGTGCGGACGGCGTGGCTCAGGCCCTCGTCCATGGTGAAGCGCTCGCGCCGCCAGTCGCACGAGCAGCCCAGGCGCCGCAGCTGATCGGTGATCGTGCCGCCGGACTGTTCCTTCCATTCCCAGACCGTGTCGACAAAAGCCTCGCGGCCCAGGTCGTGACGTGTCCGGCCCTCGGCCTCGAGCTCGCGCTCGACCACGATCTGGGTGGCGATCCCCGCATGATCGGTGCCCGGCTGCCACAGGGCGTCCCGGCCGCGCATTCTTTCGAAGCGGATCAGCACATCCTGCAGCGTGTTGTTGAGGGCGTGGCCCATGTGCAGGCTGCCGGTGACGTTGGGCGGCGGAATGACGATCGTGTACGGCTCGGCCTCCGGATGAACGCCGCAGTTGAATGCGCCGCTGTCTTCCCAGCGGCGATAGTGCTTCGCTTCGACCTCGCGGGGTCGATAGGTCTTGCTCAGCATCGCTGAACCCTCGAGCCGCTCGCTTCGGGGAGGGTGTGTTTAGCGCCGTCGGACGGCGAGGCCAAGACCCTTTGGGCCGCCGCCCCGCTCACTCACGGCGGCGACCGACGACCCGCTCGATCTCCGCCGCGACCATACGCTCGACGATCTCCGGCAGATTGCGGTCCAACCATTCCTTGAGCAGCGGGCGCAGGAGGTCGCGCAACAGCTGCTCTAGGGTGAGCTTGCCGTCGACGGGCGTGGCCGGGGAGACCGCGTCCATCAGGGAGGCAAAGGCAGCCGTGGCCTCCGCCGCCGGAGCTTCGGACATGAGGGCTGCCCGCTCCTCCTCTTCAGGAACCGGAGCTGGAGCCGGGGCCGGCGTGTCGCCCGCGTCCTTGAGCTCGAGGTCGTCTTCGACGGCCTCCGCGGGCTCCAACGCCTCCTCGGGCTGGGGCTGGGGTTCGGGTTCGGCGGGCATCTGGTCTTTCAGGCTGACGACCGCGCCGTCGTCCTGGACCACGTCGGTGAGCTCGAGGACGTTGTCCTCCTCGGCGGGCGCGGGGGCCTCCGGCGCCTCCTTGCGCTCCGCTCCGCTCTCTCCCTCCTCGCCTTCCTCGGAGATGATCCGGCGTATCGACGCCAGGATCTCCTCCATCGAAGGTTCTTGCTGGGCGTTCTGATCGGTCATGTCGCCCCTATTTTCTGCTGATACGCCTTAAGACAAGGCAAACAGACTAAGCGGCTCCCTGCGGCGGCTCCAGTCAAAAACCACCCGGGCCCCGCCTCCGAGCCGCGCTAGGTGGCTATTTTCCTATATTCGCGGCGAAAAAGCGATTCCTTAGAGCATGCCGGGCGGCCTGGGGCGGCGTCTCAGAAGACGAAGGGCGTCTCCTCCGCGAACCCCGGCAGCATGGGCGTGCCGGCGTCGAACAGCACCCGCTTCGAGACGATGCCGTCCCTCTTGAGGAAGATAGAGGCCCGGCCCATGCCGCGACCATCCGTGATCACGGCCAAGAGCCGGCCGGGATCGGCCAGCTGATCGAGGATCAACTGGGGCACGCGCGCGACCGCGCCGCCGAAGTAGATGACGTCGTAGGGCCCCTGTTCCGGGTAGCCCTTGGGCAGCTCGCCCTCGATGACCGCCACGTTGTCGATGTCGAGCTCGCCCAGGGTCCGGGTCGCGTGCGCCACCAGCTCCTGGGCCTCGTCGATCGCCACCACCGAGAGGCACAGCCGGCCGAGGACGGCCGCGTCGTAGCCGGTGGCGCAGGCGATGTCGAGCGCCACGTCGGTCGGGTCGATCTCGGCCGCCTGCAACAGCCGCGCGAC
>JBHICL010000521.1:0-2814 GCA_046759605.1 Alphaproteobacteria bacterium
CCGGACCGCCCTACGGCGCGCCCAGGCCGTCCATCTTCTTGCTCAGCTCGCGGAGCCGTCGCTCGTAGCGAATCACCTCCGCGCCCAGGGCGTTCAACGCGGCGATCGCCTGGTCCTGGTCCCCCAGAGCGAGGTGTCTCTGAAGAGCCGTCAGGTGTTCCTTCATAGCGGCACACGAGGTCGCCAGGCGGCGCGCCAGGATGGCAGGGTGGCTGGGCATGAAAGAATCGTAAACCGGGCCAGGGTCCGAGCGAACAAGACATCGGCGGTAGAACAGGACTTCGGCGGTAAGCTGTTTCGCATAACGCCGCCGTGGCGGTTTGTCGTAAGCTTCGCCCGGTCCAGGGCCCTACCGGCTCTCCTCGAGTAGCTGCAGCTCCAATTGTGTCGAAGGCCACCCGTTCGCCGGGAGACCACGATCGAGCTGATACTCGCGTATGGCCGCGCTGGTCCTGGGTCCCATGACGCCGTCTACGGGACCGGGTTCGTAGCCGAGCCTGGTCAGGAGAGCTTGCGTGCTCGCCACCAATGACGGCGTAGGACTGCCCGTCGCGACTGCGCCCGAACTTGCACTGGCGGTCGGTCCGGCGCCGGATCCGGACCAGCGCTTCCAGATCGGCTCACCCAGGTTGAGAGCGTCCGGGCTCGTCAAGGCTCCGGTGGCGGCGCCGATCGCTCCACCGATGAGAACCCCTTCCAGGACCGCCAGCTGGGTAACCGCTCCCACAACGGCCCCCCCGGCCGCGCCGAGGCCGCCGCCCGTGACGGCGCGCTCTTCCGGCGTTGTGCCACAGGCGCCGACAGCGATCGCGAGGCACAGCAACAAACTGCCGGATCTCAGCACGCGAACCTCCCTGATCGGTTTCGTTTGGCTGCCTCGATAAGAAGCATAGCAAACCCGAACGCACTGCGTGAAGTCGCCCGGGCGAGCCGGAACGCGCGACTGGGCGTGCTAACCCCGATGGATCGCCGGTGAAGCAGGTCACACCGTGACCACAGAGGGAATACTACGGAATTGACACCACCGAAGCGCGTCACCCCGATATGCTTTGTCCGCGTGAAGACAGGAGGGAAATTACCGTGAAAGCCTGGGGATGGTTTGTGGTGCTTGTTGTGGCGGTGGGCGCATATGTTGCGTATCCCTACTACACACTCGACCGCATATCACGGGCCTTCGAGCGTGGCGACAAGATAGCTTTGGAGGTCCTCGTAGATTGGAACGCGTTGCGCGGTGGTCTCGAAGACGAGATCAGCGCCGTCGTTCCCTCGAACGCGGATAATGGCGTCGAGGATGAGACCATGGAGGGCGGTATGGGCGCTCTCGCGGATGGTTTTGTCGCCCGGTACGCGCCGTCCGGCAATTGGACGCGGCCCGTGGTCGAATACGCCTTCTTCGTGACACCGGACACCTTCCGGGTCGTTTTTCGGAACCCGCGGGATCTTCTGTCATCGACCTCGACGGCGGTCCTGAAGCTCGAGGGTCTTACCTGGCGTGTCGTGAGCCTGAGGCTGCCGTCCGACGGCCAGGCTTCGTCCACCGATGGGGTTGCGTCTCCGGCCTCCTGAAGCCAGGCGCGCCACAGACCTTGAGGGCCGGACGATCGTCCGGCCCTCACATTCGCCGACTGGGATCGGGCGAAACAGGAGCCCGATCGAAAGGACTGACGCCAATGACCGGTGTCGCGGCCATCGTCGCTTTCGTCTGCCTCGGTATCTTCCTTCACTCGGAAGAGCGTACCTGGTTCACCACGCCCATCCTGGTCGCCGGCGTTGGCGCCCTTGGGCTGGTCCTGACCGAGGTGTGCATGGATCAGGGTTGCCTCGGACCCTGGATCGGTTAGACGCCTCCGATCCACGCTAAGCCGCCTGATGGCCGATCATCTTCGCGAGCGTGTCGGCCGGGGCTTCGCGTTGATTCATGTCAAGGCGGCATACCCTCCCATCGCTAATCTGGTTCCGTGTTCCGTTTCTCAGTTTGGAGGCATGAGACATGAAAGCGGACGTCACCGCGCTCTTCGATGAGTGCACCTACACAATCACCTACATTGTGGCGGATCCAGAGAGCAAAGCCTGCGCCATCATCGATTCCGTCCTCGATTACGATCCGAAGAGTGGTCGAACCTCGACGTCCAACGCCGACGAGGTGATCGCCTGCATCGAGAAGAACGAGCTCGAGGCCAAATGGATTCTCGAGACCCATGCCCACGCCGACCACCTCACCGCGGCCGGGTACCTGCGCGAAAAGCTGGGAGCCAGGACCGGCATCGGCGCCGCGGTTCCCCGGGTCCAACAGACCTTCGCCAAGATCTTCAATATCGGGTCCGAATTCCCCACGGACGGCTCGCAATGGGACCGCCTGTTCGAAGACGGCGGCACCGAACGCCTGGGTGGCCTCACGATCGAGGCGATGCACACGCCCGGTCACACGCCGGCCTGTGTCAGCTACCTCATCGGCGACGCGGTGTTCACGGGCGACACCCTCTTCATGCCCGACATGGGCACCGGCCGGTGCGATTTTCCGGGTGGCAGCCCCGCCCAGCTCTACGCCTCGATCCAGCGGATTCTAGCGCTTCCGCCCGAGACCCGGGTCTTCGTCGGGCACGACTACGGGGCCGGTGGAAGGCCCTATGCCTGGGAGAGCACGGTGCGTGAGGAGCGGGCGACGAACAAGCACATGCGGGACGGAACGAGCGAACGAGACTTCGTGGCCATGCGCGCGGCGCGGGACGCGGAGCTGGACCTTCCCAGGCTGATCCTTCCCTCGGTGCAGGTCAACATCCGGGGCGGGGCCTTTCCGCCGCCGGAGGAGAACGG
>JBHICL010000522.1:0-2807 GCA_046759605.1 Alphaproteobacteria bacterium
CCACTCAAATCCAGAGGTTGGGCGCGGTGGCACAGCCCGCCGAACGGCCCTATCGATGCTTCTGAATCTCCTCTACAAGCCATTCGATCCGGTCGTTTCCCCAGAACTTTTGACCCCGGTAGACGAAGAAGGGGAAGCCGAAAACGCCGTCGGCCTCGGCCTCGGCGTTGCTTCGCTGGAGTTCCTGCTCGTAGGGGCTTTCCTGTTCGATGGCATCGAGGTAGGCATTCCGGTCGAGCTCGCATCGATCCGCTATTTCAACGAGCGTCTGCTCCTGTCCTATGTCCTTCCCTTCGAGCCAGCGCGCCTCGAAGATCCGGTCATGATATGGCTTGCCGTTGCCTGCCTCGCGGGCAAACAGGAACCCGCGGCAGGCCCTGCCCGTGTCGGCGAACGGACCCACATTGAAAGCGATACCATAAGCTGTGGCGAACCGAGCGATGTCCTCGCGGATGTACCGCATTCTTGGAGAGCTCAAGTCTGGCCCGGCGCCGCCGGTTCGGGGCTGATAGACTGGTTTGTACTCGATCGTCGTGCCAAGAGGGGCCAGCATCCGTTCGATGCGCGTGTTGGCCAGGAAGGCGTAGGGACTGTTATAAGCGAAATAGAACTTCACGCGGTTCTCATCCATCGGGCCTTGACCTCCGCAAACCGTGGCGCCCACGGCGCGACCACACTGTGCCAGCCCCCAATACACGGCGCAATGAATAGCCCAGATCCTTAGCCCTTATCATGCGTGCTAGAATAGCTTGCGACTTGGGGGGCAAGATGGACCGCGTCGAGGAATGGCTCGAACGGCTCGGCCTCGGGCAGTATTCGGTTCTTTTTGCCGAAAACGACATCGATTTCGAGGTTTTGTCCGACCTCACCGAGCAGGACCTGGAGAAGCTCGGCGTCACCCTCGGTCATCGCAAGAAGCTGCTGCGGGCGATAGCGCAGCTTTCTGAAGGTGGGAGGACTGGCCGGGCGGCCGCCCCGGAACCCGCACGAACCGACCCCGCGGACGCGGAACGCCGCCAGCTCACGGTGATGTTCTGCGATCTTGTCGGTTCCACGGAGCTCTCGACCACACTCGACCCCGAGGACTTTCGCGAGGTCGTGAAGGCGTATCAGGAGGCGTGCGCGGAGGTCGTCGCCCGCTTCGAGGGCCACGTTGCCAAGTCCTTGGGCGACGGGATGCTCGTCTATTTCGGCTACCCCCAGGCCCACGAGGACGACGCCGAGCGAGCGGCGCATGCCGGGCTCGGTATCGTCGAGGCAGTGGGCGCCCTGGAGCCGAGACCGGGCCTCTCCCTGGCCACACGGGTCGGCATCGCCACGGGGCCGGTGGTCGCCGGCGATCTGGTCGGTGAGCGCGTCAGCGAGGAGGACGCCGTGCTGGGCGATGTCCCCAACCTTGCCGCCCGACTGCAGGAGCTGGCCGAACCGAATACGGCGGTTCTCAGCGACACCACGCGCCGGCTGGCGGGAGGCGGTTTCGACTACCAAGACCTCGGCACCCGTCGCCTGAAGGGCATCGCCCAGCCCGTGCAGGTCTGGCGCGCGGTTTCCGAGCGGGCCGTGGAGAGCCGATTCGAAGCGCGCCACGGGCTGCTCACCGAGTTCGTCGGCCGCGAGCACGAAACCGGTCTGCTGGTCGACCGGTGGGAGCGGGCCAAGGGCGGCGAGGGACAGGTGGTTCTGCTCTCCGGCGAGGCGGGCATCGGCAAGTCCCGCATTGCGCAGATGCTGCATCGGCGGCTCGAAGGTGAGCCGCACACCCGCCTGCGCTACCAGTGCTCGCCCCACCACACCAACAGCGCCCTCCATCCCGTCATCCGCCAGCTGGAGTTCGCGGCAAGGTTCGCGCCCGACGACACCGCCGAGCGGAGGCTCGATAAGCTGGAGGCCCTGCTCGGCCACGCGACCGAGGGCAGCGCCGAGGTCATGCCTCTCTTCGCGGCGCTCCTGTCGATCCCGACGGATGACCGCTACCCCGTCCTCGACACGACGTCACAGCAGCAGAAGGAGAAGACGCTGACGGCCGTCACGGACCAGCTCGTCGGCCTCAGCGCGGAAGAGCCCGTCCTCTTCGTATTCGAGGACGCGCACTGGATCGACCCGACGACAGAGGAGCTCATGGAGCTGATCGTCGAGCGGGTCCGGGACCTGCCCGTGCTGGTGGTGATGACGTACCGGCCCGAATTCTCGCCGCCGTGGCAGGCGGACAGCCATGTCACGGCCTTGACGCTCAACCGCCTGACGGGCCGACAGAGCACAGCGATGGTGGCGGCGGTCACGTCGGGCCGGGCGCTGCCGGCGGAGGTGTTGGACCGGATCGTCGTGAAGTCGGACGGCGTGCCGCTGTTCGTCGAGGAACTCACGAAATCGGTTCTGGAGGCCGATTTCCTCACAGAGGGTGCGGATCGCTACGAGCTTACCGGTTCGCTCCCGGAGCTGGCGATTCCCGCCACCGTGCAGGACGCACTCACGGCGCGGCTCGACCGGCTCGCGACCGTCAAAGAGACAGCGCAGATCGGCGCGGCGATAGGCCGCGAATTCTCGCACGAGCTGATGGCCGCCGTATCGCCATTGCCTGAGAACGAGCTGCAGGGCGCGCTTGATCGGCTATTCCAATCCGGCCTGATCTTTCGTCGAGGATCGCCGCCGAACCCGACCTACATTTTCAAGCACGCCCTGGTGCAGGACGCCGCGTATCACAGTCTCCTCAAGAACAAGCGTCAGGAGATCCACCGCAACATCGCCGAGGCGCTCGAAGAGAGATTCCCGCAAACCACCGAGACCCAGCCGGAGCTGTTGGCTCACCA
>JBHICL010000523.1:0-2803 GCA_046759605.1 Alphaproteobacteria bacterium
CTCGTGCCATTTGTTTAGCGCCCATGCCTCGGACTGTCACAACAACAGAACGTACAGCCAGATTATGAGCAGTATCAGGAGGCCCAGGCCTAATAGTAGGTCTCGTCGCACTCTTTGAGTCTCTCCCACGTGCCTGGGGGCTTCTAAGAGCTTTGGTGCTGCGTCGTGTGTAATACCGGCTGTGACAGTCCCAGGCGCTGTGCCCCGGGTCGGCAACCCGATCCCCTGCTCGGGCCGAAGTCGTCCCGCTGGGTCAAGGCCGTCCGTCCCGCTCGCCGTGTCATGACGCGCGCCAGGGCCGACGTTCGAGGCAGCCTACGGCTTGCTCCCTGTGATGAAATCGAACCGGTCGACGAAGGATAGGATATCCTGATCGCGATACTTGGCTGCCATCTCCGCCAAACCGGCGAGCAGCTCGTCTTCCGTAAAGCTGGTCAACAGCGACATGTAGCAGCCTTTGACCATACGGATGTAGATCTCTTTCGGTAGGCGATGGGGATAGTCGAGCCTGTCCCGATCCACGGCGAAGCCCACGCCCTCAAGGTCATCGATCAGACCGAGGGGATCGGCATGCCAGCGGCGCGAGCGCTCGATCGCCGCTTCGAACAGCGGGTAGTCGATCTCAGGCGGAACATGCACGAGCAGCAATCGGCCGCCGGGCGTCAACCTCTCGAACAGGTTACGAAACAACGTCCGCCTGTCACGGATATGATGGATGGTCTCCTTGATCAAGATCTTGTCGTAAACGCCCTGCCGCGCCGAGAAGCTCAGAGCATCCATTTTGATCAGCGTGAGTTTGGGGTGATCGGGCGCCTGCGCCAGCATTTCCTCGAAAGGATCGACCAGCAGGATGGACTCGTGAAAATCGATCTGATTCAGGATGTCCGCCGAGTAGATGCCTGTGCCGCCGCCGAGGTCGACGAACCGGTCGTCGGGCCCGACGCCCAGTTTATCGATCATTTTTACGGTCATTCGCCGGATGAAATCGGGCGAATACTTCAAGAACTCATCGTACTTGGACGCGAGGTTTGTGTAGTGCTCCTCGATAACTTCGTCGGAATGCGGTTGAAGTGCTACGGTCATTGGAATAGCCTCCTTTTCGACTGTTGATTGAAACCCCGTTTGGCTCTCACGGGGCAAGCTGCTGGGGGTGTTTTCGTATCCCGACTGTGTCTAGGGCCGATCATCCCGTCGGGTCAGGCGCGTCAGGCTCGGAAACCAGCAGCACCTTAAACGGCTTCGGTTCATGCGGAATCAGGGCGGTTCTCTGCCCGTCCTTCCAGGCAGCGAGTTGAACGGCGATCATTTTTTGAGCGCTGACCTGCTCATCCTCGATGAGCTCCCACACGTGGAGCCCATCGCCGTCCAGGAAGAAGGTGTGATCCCCGAATTCTTCGAGCAATTGCTTCTCAAGCGTGTCGTCTCGGGGCACCACCTGCGCCCCGGTTTCCTCCTGCAACTTTTGAACTTGTGCGTTTGTCAGCTTCATAGCGACCTCCTCTTGGCGACACACGGTATCCCCCGCGCCGCCGACGGCGTGTTCTGGATGACGCCGCACGAATGCCGAGGCGGTCTTGCCTACTCCGCCTCGTGAAGACTTTGGATTTGGCTCACGTCGACCAGCCGAATGTGCAGAACCTCGCCCACGACGAAATCGAAGATCTGCCAGGCGTCTTCCGAGACCGCGCGGATCTCGCCGACGAACTCCCAGCCTCGTCGCATCGTTACCATCACCTGATCTCCCTCGGAAAACGGCGGCGCCTCGTCAGACGTGTGTTCCCTCAGCGAGCGCTGATCGAGTGAGCCGACCGGCCCATCAAGATCGTTTCGCCAAATGACCACCACGCCGCTATGCTCCGCAGCTTCCTTGAGAGACACAATGTGTGGGTTTCTTGGGTGAAGACTAATGCAATGTGTACCTCTAGTTCAAGCCCCCGTTTTTCGACGAATTCGACATCTCGAAAAGGGCAAGGGCTTTCACGCTGTCTCGCGCTCTTTCGATAATGTTCGAAGAGCACCGGGGGAGGGGCCGCATGTGAAACCAAAGATTGACAAGAGCGACACGTTGTGTATCTCTAAACAAAACTGAGTGTGGTGGCGGCGATGCGACCAGGCCTTACGCCCGAGGAATTTCGGGCTGGCGGGATTTACCTCAATGGAGGCCGTAAGCGAGGCTGGCGCAAGCGTGTCGCCCTGTTGCTCGATACGCCGGAGACGACCATCGCTGCCTGGGCCAGCCGGTCCCCCGGCAATGCGCGCTCCATCCCGGGGACCGCGGCGGTAGCGATCAAGTTGCTCGTCGCCATGCTGCAGCAGCGCGAGATCACCGAACGAGACCTTTCTCTCGCCGCTGAGTTCGTCACCGACCATGTGCTGACGCTGCTGCGGGTGGCCGATTTCGTGCCGCCTCAGATAGAAAGCGTGGCTTTTGGACCCGGCGGGCCGACGGCGACGAAGGACCAACCCGTTGTCGTTCGCCCCTTGACTAGCCGACCGCGTTCCCGTTCAACCGCGTCGCGACTGTCCCGTGATTCAACCTGATGTGTCGTCGGGTGCTATAAAGGTCCGATCCTGCGTAAGGACCGGGATAGCCGCTCCTGCCCTTGCGATTACGCGCAGCCACGCGCCGACCGTGAGACGGAGGCTCGACGCCTTAGGCAAGCGACTTCTGCCCGTGCAGAAACCGCCGGAGACGTGCCTCGGGCCGACACTTTGCGGGCATCATCTAGCGCCCCGTAAGCACCGGTCACCGGACAATAATCCCGCGTGAAACGTTGGTCAGGACGTCGCAGCCGGTCTCGGT
>JBHICL010000524.1:0-2800 GCA_046759605.1 Alphaproteobacteria bacterium
GCCGGGCGCTGGCACTCGATCAGCTCGAGGCGTCCCTTTCCTTTCAGCTCCACGAACCCGAGGGATTTGCCGCGCACCTCCGGTCGTACGTGCTGCCACGTCGATCCGCTCATGACGACGGTATCCGGCGCCGCCTGCCCGACGATGCGCGCCGCCGTGTTCACCGTGTCGCCCCACAGATCGAACATGTACTGGCGCCGGCCGACGATCCCCGCCACTACGGGGCCCATGTGGATCCCCACGCGCACCTGCCATTTCGGCTCCAGCGTTTGCGCCGCCGCCACCATGTCGTGCCCACAGTTGAGCGCCGCGAGCGCAGGGTTGGCGACATAGCTCAAAAGCCCGGCCGTCGCCAGGAACGCATCGCCGATGGTCTTGATCTTGTCCATCTCGTGCCGGGCGACGATCTCCTCGAACTCGCCGACCAGCCCCTGGAGCTCGCTCACGACCTGCTCGGGCGGGTTCTTGTCGCAGTAAGGGGTGAACGCGACGATGTCGCAGAAGAGCACCGCCACGTCCTCATAGCGGCGCGGCCGCACCTCGTTGGTCGCCTTGAGCTCGCGAACCGCACCGGCGGGCAGAATGGCGTTCAGCAGCTCGTCCGCCCGTCGCTTTTCGGCTTCGAGCTGTTTTCGGTAAACCAGCTCCTGGTCGCTCAACCGCTTTTTCTCGAGCGACGCCGCGACCCGTGCCTTGAGCAGGACCGCGTTGAACGGCTTTGGCAGGTGATCCTCGGCGCCGAGCTCGATGCACTTCGCCACACTGTCGATCTCGTCGAGCGCGGAGATCATGATCACCGGGATATCGCGAAGTTCCGTGTCGGCCTTCAAGTGCTCGAGCACCTCGAAACCGTTCATCTCGGGCATCATGATATCGAGCAGGACCAGATCACATGGCTCGCCGGCGAGCACGTCCAGCGCCTGGCGGCCGTGCTCGGCGATCGCGACGTTGGCGTAGCCGAGCCGCTTCAACCGCCGCGTCAGCGTGTAGCGGTTGTCCTCGTTATCGTCGACGACGAGGAGGCGTGGACCCTCATCGCTCATCCCGAGGGGCCGTCCGGAAGCAGCGCCTGGATCTTCCCGAGCAGTCGCGGAAACTCGACGGGCTTGGAGTCGTAATCGTCACAGCCGGCGGCGAGCGCCTTCTCCGCGTCTCCGGCCATGGCATGGGCGGACAAAGCGATCACCGGGATATTGCTCGTCTCCGGCGCCGCCTTGAGCTGACGGGTCAACTCCCATCCATCGAGCACCGGCAGGTTGAGGTCCACCAGAATCAGCGAAGGCGCCTCCGACCGCGCCATTTCGAGGCCTTTCCCCCCGTCCATCGCGACGACCACATCGTAGCCTTTGCGCTCGAGGCGCCGAGTGAGCATGTAGATGTTGTCTTCGTTGTCCTCGACATACAGAATCTTAGGCATTATCGCCGCCTTCCCGTTCCGTTCCGCGCCTTCCCACGTAACCCGCCACCAGATCACGAACCTGCTCGAGCGTCCCCTCGCGATCGTCGGTGCTTTTCATTAATACGTGCTTGACCCCGCCGGTAAGCCTGCGCCGGTCCTCCTCCGTGAGGTCGGCCGCGGTTACGACGACGACCGGCACGTCGCCCATGGCGGGGTTCCGGCGCAACTCCGTCAGGAACTCGAAGCCGTCCATCTCCGGCATTATCAGATCGAGGAGGATCAGACGCGGTTGGCTTTCCGCGATCCGATCCAGGGCGATACGGCCGTTTTCGGCCTCGGTCACCTGCCATCCCTCGCTTGCCAGCATCCGCCCGAAGGCCTCGCGGGTGTCCTCGTCGTCCTCGACGATGAGGATTCGCTGCTCCGCGCCGTCGGATCTGTACTTGTCCAGGATCCTGCGCAGCCTGTCGCGGTCGATCGGCTTGGTCATGTAGTCCGAGGCGCCAAGCGCGTATCCCTTGTTCTTCTCGTCGACAATCGTGAGCATGACGACCGGGATGTCGGAGAGCTCCGGCTCCGCCTGAAGAATGTTCAGCACACCCCAACCATCGAGGCCGGGCATCAGGACGTCGAGGGTGATCACGGAAGGCTTGAGCTCCCGAGCCAGTCTGAGACCTGCCTCGCCATCGCTCGCCGTTACGACATCGAAACCTTCCTTGGCCAGGAACCGCCGCATGACGTCCCGCGAGTTCGGATCGTCGTCGACGACGAGGACGGTGTTTCCCCTCGCTGCCGGTTGCGCGGCCTCGGAATCAGCATCGTCATCGCCCTCTCGCTCGGTTGGCGCATCCGGTTCCGCGCCCGCGATCTCGCCGACACGTTCGGGCAGGCGCACGGTGAACGTCGTGCCAACGTCGGGCGTGCTGTCGACGGCGATGTCGCCTCCCATCATGCGACACAGCCGCTGGGTGATGGCGAGGCCGAGCCCCGTTCCCCCGTATTTTCGGGTGGTCGAGGAATCGGCCTGCACGAACTCCTGAAACAGATTGCCCATCTGCTCCTTCGTGAGACCAATGCCCGTGTCCGAGACGACCAAAGTCACCCACCCATCGTCGCGCGCCGCTTCCAGGGTAACCTCGCCATTCTCGGTGAACTTGCAGGCGTTGCTCAGGAGGTTGAGGACGACCTGACGGACACGGGTCAGGTCGGCGTGCATGACGCCGATGTCCTCGGGACAGACCAGGGTGAGCTTGTTGCCGTTCTGGTCGGCAAGGGATTGCGTCGTCGTGGCGGCGTCCTTGACCAGGGTGCCGACGTCGAAGTCCTCGAGGTGGAACTCCAGCTTCCCGGCCTCGATCTTGGACAGGTCGAGCACGTCGTTGATCAGGTGGAGAAGATGCT
>JBHICL010000525.1:0-2797 GCA_046759605.1 Alphaproteobacteria bacterium
GCTATGACAAATGACAACGAATACTTTGCGGAACTCTCACAGTCCTATTTCGCTGTGAACAGTGAGATTGGTGGGCCGGAGGCCATTAAAGGAAAAGATCCAGACGCGTTTGCATTCCTGGAAGCAGTCTACAGTCATGGCTCTAGAAGAGAGGTAATTCTGAAGCCTGGCGATGCGGAAAAGTGTGATCAAGAAGCCCGCGTACACTCATTAAACAGCGATACGCGCATTGAGGTCACCCTTATAAGCGAGCTGGATTCTACAGTAAACGTATACTGGATTGATTTCGCAGGAACTAGAGAACTGTACAACAAATTAGCGCCAAACGACCGTGTTGATCTTGCAACGTTCCTAACGCATCCATGGGTCATAACAGACACGGCTGGCAGTTGCGTTGCTCTTGTTCTCCCTCAGGAAGACGCGACTACGATTGTTCTGGAAAACTAAGCAAGGACTTTCACCTGATAGCAAGTGGATGTGGTTATCGGCTAGGCTGATGCCGCGCCCATTACCAGTGGCAACCTCATCCTCGGGCCGCCCAACAGTACCTGCGATCTCACGTTTGGATGTGACGATCCTGTCGGGCTCAGGGCCTCGAGGCGCCTGTCCTGGTAGGCGCGCCGGATCCGGATTGCCGTCACCGGCGTCGAGCTTCGCGACGTGAAAGTGGCGTGCCGGTACAATCTCCCGCGTTTCCCACCTATATGACCGACGAGAGGCGAAGGCGCATGGACGGAGATCTGCATTTTGCCGCCGGCAGCGGCCCTCTAGGTGGCGGGGCCGCGCCAGGAGATCGCTCGGAGCAGGACGGGCCGCTTCTGGACGCCTACTCCGAGGCCGTTACGACCGCCGTCGACACGGTCTCGCCCGCCGTCGCTCACCTTACGGTCACGGGTCCCGGCCGCGGGGCCGGCCCCGAGCAGGTTGGAAGCGGGTCCGGCTTCGTCTTTACCCCGGATGGGTTCCTTCTAACGAACAGCCATGTGATCCGGAATGCCTCGGAGGTGAGAGCGGCGTTCGTCGACGGGGGCGAGCTCACCGCCTACCCCGTGGGCGACGATCCCGATACGGACCTGGCGGTCCTGCAGGTTCACGGGGCCCCGCCCGAATGGGCCGTGCTTGGCGATTCGCACGAACTCCGGCCCGGTCGGCTCGTCATTGCAATCGGTAACCCGCTGGGCTTCGAATGCACGGTCACCACCGGCGTCATCAGCGCCTTGGGACGGTCCCTGCGCGGCCTCAAGGGACGGTTGATCGACGACGTGCTGCAGACCGATGCAGCCTTGAACCCCGGGAGCTCCGGAGGGCCGCTGGTTACCTCCGACGGCAAGGTCATTGGCGTCAACACGGCGGTGATCCGTGGCGCGCAGGGCCTGTGCTTCGCGATCGCCAGCGACACCGCGCGGTACGTTGTCGGCGAGATCCTTCAACACGGGCGGGTCCGACGGAGCTATCTTGGCCTCGCCGGACAGAACATCCGCCTGCCCCGCCGCATGGCTCACGGGCTCGGCATCGATGCGACAGGGGCGGTGCGCGTGGCCCAGGTCGAGGCAGGCGGCCCCGCTGCCAGCGCCGGTCTGGAGCCGCGCGACATTATCCTACTCTTCGACGGACAGGGCGTCGGAGGAATCGACGACCTGCACCGGCTGCTCAACGCGTCCCGAATCGACAAGGAATGCGACGCAACGGTGGTCAGATCGGGGCGGTTGCGCACACTCCGCGTGACGCCATCGGGCAGGCCGCCCGAACCGGACCGCGGCGGCGCTTAGGACGGACCGGACACGCCGCCGGGACCCACTCCTTGCCGGAGCCGGCCCCGGCGTTCGAAGCCGCGGGTAGCCGGCGGTCAGGCCTGGCGCCTGCCCATCCAGAAGCCGACGATCGCCGCAACCACGCCGATCACGAGCAGCACCCAATACAGGCCCGTCGGTGCTCCCCCGCCGGCTTCGGCGCCCTCGGCCGCCGGCTCGGGCCCTCCCCCGGCCACGATGAGCGCGATCGCGAAAATGACGGCGAGCGCGATCCCGCCCCATTTCAGTAACGGCGTTAACCAGTTCGGCATAGCTTCCCCCTCCAGTTTCTGGCTCTTCGACCGCTATTCTAAAGCTCTCTCGCGGCAAATAGGAGAGTTTGTGATGCGACCGCGGCCGAGGCGTGCCCCGTGCCGACCGACGGCCACCTTATTGCCCCACTCTTGTCCCTACCCCCCGGCAAGTGGCTGTGTTCTGCTTTTGATAACCATAATTCACTCCGAGGCTCCGATGGTTGCTCATATCAGCTCGACCGCCCTCAAGCAGTTGTACCGCTATTGGTCGGACAAGCGCGTGGATCGCACGCTGCCGTCTCGGGGAGACATCGACCCCGGCGAACTGAAAGGGCTGCTCCCCAACGTAACGCTCATAGACGTGGAGCTGTCCCCCAGGCGCTATCTGGTCCGACTGGCGGGCACACAGGTCGTTGCCGGTTATGGCGAGGAGCAGACCGGACGCTACCTGCACGAGCTCGATTTCGGCGACATCGGGGACCAGACGCTTGCGATGATGGACGACATCGTCGAGTTTCATCGACCCTCCTATGCCAGTGGTGAGTTTCAGAAGCGCAACGGCAAGTGCATACGTTTCGAGCGGCTCGCCATGCCGCTCTCGTCCGACGGGGCGGTTGTGGACAAGATCCTTGGGGGCGTCGTGTTCGTCCCCTTGCGCGCCCTTGAGTCTTCACTCAGTTCGCGGCCGCTGAGGCGGCGGGTCCGATACCGCATGCGCCGCCCTATGTGCCGCACCAAGTTCATGGAAGCCGT
>JBHICL010000526.1:0-2794 GCA_046759605.1 Alphaproteobacteria bacterium
GTGTCGCCGCGGGCCATGTTGACGGCGCCATTGTGCAGCACCGCGGCGATGATCACCCCACGCGGCAGCTTTGCCTGGCGCAAGGGGCGACCCACCAGGCTCGACGTCTCCAGCGCCTCGGCCTCGATGATCTCGCCGAAGTTCTCGCGAATGGAGTGGACCGACCGGATGCGTCCGCGCCGGACGTGCTGGAGGATGGTCGATACCGTGATCGCCCGCGGACTCACGACCACGTCGATGCCCAGGGGGCCCATGAGGGGCGAGTAGCCACCGCTGTTGACCAGGGTAACGGCCCGCTCGGCGCCGTAGCGCTTGGCCAGCAGCGACGACAGGATGTTGACCTCGTCGTCGTTGGTCACCGCGATTATGGTCTCGGCGTTCGCGACGTTGGCCTCCTCGAGGATCTCCGGATCCAGGGCGTCGCCGTGGATGACCACTGTTTTCGGGCACCCCTGCGCCACGATCTCGGCGCGTTCTTGAGATATCTCGATGAGCCGCACGGTGACGCCGGAATTGCGTTGCTCGATGTCCTCGGCGAGACTGAGGCCGATGTTGCCCCCGCCGAGGATCACGACCCGCCGCGCCTCGGGCTCCTCGTGGCCGAAGGCAACCATCGCGCGGCCCACGTGCTCGCTGTCCACCACGAGATAGACCTCGTCGCCCGGAAAGAACTGGTCGTCGCCGGTGGGCACGATCTGCTTGCCGTCGCGGACGATCCCCACCGTCAGGATGTGCAGATCGGGAAACAGCGTCGTGAGCTGGCGGAGCGGTGTGTTGAGGATCGGGCAGTCTTCGGCGCAGCGAACGCCGAGAAGGCGCAGCCGGTTGTCGGCCAGGGGAATCATGTCGAACGCGCCGGGCACCGTCAGCCGCCGCCCTATGGCGCGGGCGACCTCGATCTCCGGCGAGATGATGACGTCGATGGGCATGTTGTCGCGGCTGAACAGGTCGGCCCAGATCGGCTTCAGATAGCTCCGCGCCCTGAGGCGCGCGATCTTCATGGGTACGTTGAACAGCGAGTGCGCCACCTGGCAGGCGACCATGTTCACCTCGTCGGCGAAGGTCACCGCGATGATCATGTCGCAGTCGCCGACACCCGCCGCCTCGAGCACGTCGGGATGCGAGGCATGCCCCACGAGAGCCTTGACATCGAGACTGTCGGCAAACTTCTGGATAAGGTCCCGTCGCTGGTCGACCACGGTGATGTCGATGCCTTCGGCGGCGAGCTCCCGCGCGATGTTCCCGCCCACCTGACCGGCGCCACAGATGACAGCTTTCATGTCGCGTCCTTATCGACCATCACTGGCCACATCCGGAATTCCACTGATTTTCAAGCGGTTGTAGGACGATGTCCAAGCTTCATCTGAAAGTGCGTGCCTGTGGCTAACACCTGCTGCCACCGAGAGGTCGCCCGCCGCGGGTGGACGGGCGCGGCAAGTCTACGCGCATCGACAAGGAGTTGCTAGGGTCTCGCGCACGGCGCCTCAGGCGCGGCTCTTGGCCTCGCCGGCGACCGCGCCCCCCGGGGAGCCGAGGGATTTCAGCTTGCGATGCAGAGCCGACCTCTCCATCCCGACGAAAGACGCGGTGCGGGATATATTGCCGCCGAACCGATTGACCTGGGCGCCCAGATACTGGCGCTCGAACTCCTCGCGCGCCTCCCGGAGCGGCAGGCTGAGCATCTCCGAGCTGTTCTCGAGCCTGAGCATCGGAGGCGTCGCAACGCCGATCTCCGGCGGCAACATGTCCGCGCGCACCGGTTTCGAGCCTTCCCCCGGCACCATGATCAGCAGCCACTCGATGACGTTCCTGAGTTGCCTGACGTTGCCGGGCCACTCATAGGCCTGAAGCGCCGCGAGGGCGTCCGGCGCGATGGGACGCCGCGGTATGCCGGCTATTTCCGCCGATCTGCGCATGAAGTGCTCGGTCAACTGCGGCACGTCCTCACGGCGTTGCGCCAGCGAGGGGACCGCCACGGGAACGACGCTCAGCCGGTAGAAGAGGTCCTCGCGGAAGCGGCGCTCGGCCATGTCGACATGCAGATCATGGGTGGTCGCGGCAACGACACGAACGTCGACGGACACCCGGGTGTTGCCATCGACCCGCTCGAAAGTCTGCTCCTGCAGGACCCGGACGATCTTGCCCTGGGTTTCCAGGGGCATGTCCGCCACCTCGTCCAGGAACAGCGTGCCGCCGTGCGCCTGCTCGAACAGGCCGACCTTGCCGGGCGCCTCCGAGCCATTCGACGAGTTCGACTCGATTCCGAACAGCTCGCGTTCCATTCGATCCGGCTCCATGGTCGCACAGTTGACGACCACGAACGGCCCGACGTTGCGGCGCGACTTGGCGTGCAACAGCCGGGCCACGACTTCCTTGCCCGAGCCGGCGGGTCCGGTTATGAGCACGCGGCTCCCCGTGGGCGCGACCTTCTCCACCGTCTGGCGAACCTGGTTTATGGGCGGCGATTTGCCGACAAGCTCGGCTTCCGCGCCGGCGCGCAGTCGCAGCTCTTCGTTCTCGCGGCGCAGGCGCGCCGCCTCGATGGCCCGCTGCACGATCAGCAGCAACCGGTCCGCCTTGAACGGCTTTTCTATGAAGTCGTAGGCGCCGAACTTGATCGCCTGGACGGCGGTTTCGATGTTGCCGTGGCCGCTGATCATGACGACCGGAACGACCTGATGGTCGCGCCGGAGCACGTCCAGTATGTCCAGCCCGTCGCGCCTGCTCCCTTCGAGCCAGATGTCGAGGATCACCAGGCTCGGCCGGCGCGCCGTAATCTCGGCGAGGGCATCGA
>JBHICL010000527.1:0-2790 GCA_046759605.1 Alphaproteobacteria bacterium
GTGTCCCTGTGACGGTCGCCGAGGATCCGTTGAGCTGTGTCGCGCTGGGCGCCGGTCAGGCGCTACAGGTCGTGGGCGCTGCGGCGCGGGCCGGTGGGACGGCCTGACGGCCGAAGCCAGCCGTGCCAGATAGGCACGTCCAGGAACCTCCAGGTCCGCTGTCCCATACGGGCCGGCGCATCAAGAGCTGGCTCGCCGAACGTCAGATTATCGTTCTCTCCGGAGGCCGGGCACGTCACGGCAGGCTGACCACCCGAAAGCAGGTGGCGGTTTTCGTCGCCGCCCTGGCAGTCGTGGTCGCGGGAGGTGCGCTCGGGGTGCAGGTTGCCCGGACGATCGATGGCGCGAAAACCCGCGTCACAATGCTCGCCCACGAAAACCAACGACTGGCGCAGGTGGAGCGGCAGGTACGAACACAGCGCGACACGGAGCTGCGCGCCGGGTTGGTCATCTCCGCGCATGCACGCCTCCTCCGAGGTGAAGTCGCCAGGCTCGAGTCCGTGCTCTCTCGGACCGGAATCGACGCGGCCGATTTGATCGAGGCGTTGCTGAACGAGCCTGGTGAAGCGGTCCGGAACGGCACGAACGGAGACACGCTGATGAGCCGTGTTGCCGATCTCGAGCGGGAGTCTGCGAAACGGGTGCGTCTGCTCGAGCTGATGGCGATGCTGCCCCTAAGCAAGCCGACTGACCGCGGCTGGGTTTCCAGCAACTATGGCCGGCGCCGCAATCCCTTCACCGGACGGTTCGGCATGCACCATGGGATAGACATATCGGCACCCCTCAACACGCCGATCTATGCAACGGCCCCGGGCGTGGTGAGCTTCGTCGGCTGGAGGGATTACTACGGGAAGCTCGTGGAAATCGACCACGGACTTGGCTTCAAGACCAGGTACGGACATCTCTCGAAGATCCTTGTGACACATGGTCAACGCGTCCCGTACCGGCACAAGGTGGGTCTCATGGGCAAGTCGGGCCGCGCTTCCGGATCGCACGTCCACTATGAGGTCGAGTACCTCGGCAAGACCCGCGATCCGGCGCCGTTCTTCGACGCAGGTTTGCACGTCTTAAGGTGAGCTGAGTTGTCGCCCATCCGATGGCGGTATGTGGGCGTTTCTCTTCCGGGCATCACGCTGGTTTCTCCAGAGGTCCCGCGGTCTTGTGCCAGGCGTCGATGCCGCCCTTCAGGTGGCAGGCCTGCGCCAATCCTGCGTCTTGCGCCGTCTGCACCGCCAAGGCCGACCGTTCACCGAAGGCGCAATAGAAGATCAAGCGGCGTCCCGTCGTCTGTGCAAGCTCGTACAATAGTCCGCCCGGCTTCAGTGTGTAATCGAGCTCCGGATAAGGGACGTGGACGGAGCCGGGAATGACGCCGTCCCTCTTGCGTTCGCTCTGGTCGCGAACATCGACGAGCACGTCGGCCGGATTGCCTATGGCCTCGAGGACATCGGCGCTCGTGAGTGAGCATCCACGCTCGTCAAGGTCATCCTGACGCAGTCCCACCTGTATGTTCGCCGGGATTGCCACGTCCATCATTTTCGGGTTGGGAAGGTTCAAGCCGTTCATGATGTCGATATATTCGTCTTCCGACTTCACCTGAAGCCTCGGGTTGTAACGTCGTTCCTCGCCGATGGTGCTGACGGTATCGCCCTTGTAATCGTGCGCGGGATAGACAAGCGTCTCGTCCGGCAGGCGCAGCAGCTTATTGAAGATGGAATCGTACTGGGCGCGGGGATCGCCATTCTGGAAGTCGGTACGGCCGGTTCCGCGTATGAGGAGCGTGTCCCCGGTAAAGACCCGGTCACCCAGGCGGAAGCTGTAGGAGTCGGCCGTATGGCCGGGCGTGTAGATGACGTCGAGTGACATCCCTTCGATATCGATCCTGTCGCCCTCCGTGACGCGAACCGAGACCACGTCCACCGCGCTCTCTCTACCCATGACGGTAATGCAACGCGTTCGGTCGCGAAGCGCGCCCAAGCCCGTGATGTGGTCCGCGTGCACATGTGTGTCCATGGCCCTGACAAGCTTCAGATCCAGCTCCTCCAGGAGATTGGCGTACCTATCGACCTTCTCCAACACGGGATCGATGATAAGCGCCTCGCCGCCGAGCCGGCTGGCGATCAGGTATGTGTAGGTGCATGAGACACTATCGAAGAGCTGCCGGAAGATCATCATGACCTCGCTTATGAGACCGAGCCGAGGGCTATGTCATTCTAGGCCATTATCGGGCCCGCTGGCGAGGAGGTCGAAGGGCACCGTTAACCACGCGTTAATCATAGCCGACCGAGTATGGCGAGGTCCTCCGGACCGAATTGCTGAAGGTTGATCGCCATGTTCAAGAGCAGCAGATTCACGCGAGAGAACTCGGTGTCACACAACGCTCAGTTCGAGACCGTGGCGCCGGCAATGGCGCACGAATCAGAGGAGAAAGCGGGAATGAAACGCCCTGGTGAACGCTCCCGAGGGGCCTCGATTCCGTCGGTGCTCAGCGTCGGCCTCAAGATCATCGGCAACGTTGAGAGCCCGGGAGAGCTTCATATCGATGGTACGATCGAAGGCGACGTTCGTGGGGGCAAGATCACACTGGGCGAGGAAGGCCGGGTCAGCGGCACGATTACGGCGGATACGGCCCGCATCAGCGGCGCGGTCGATGGTGAGATCCGGGTCAGCAATGTGACATTGACCAAGAGCGCCAAGGTTCGCGGCGACATACATCACGAGAACCTCGGAATGGAGCCGGGAGCATTGCTCGAAGGCATGGTTCGTCGTCTCGGCTCTGAAAGCAAGCGC